>JAUNPP010000046.1 GCA_030536685.1 Lachnospiraceae bacterium | reverse complement strand
ATAGCATGAAACCTGCGATACAAGCCCTGTAAAGCGACTTTCTGACCATTCAGTCAAATCGCCGGAAGGACTTTATACCGCAGGTTCCATGCTTCAGCCGGATAAAGTTTTACTCACATTTTTTCAGCAGATCTTCCCATCTTCTGTCAACTTCCTTCTGGAATTCTTCGATGAGATATTCATTTTCCTTATTAAACAGATGTTTAAAACGTCCCTGTTTTACAAGCCAGTCTTCGATGGGCAGCTTCTGCTTGGGTGTGTAGCTTAATACCCATTTGCCTTCGATTACTTCAAATAAAGGCCAGTAGCAGGTTTCCACGCCGAGACGGCAGATTTCCATAATATCGGGAGTGTTGTATCTCCATCCTCTGGGGCAGGGAGCCATGATATTCAGGAATGCAGCGCCGGGAGTATAGATGGCTTTTTCTGCTTTTGTGTGCAGATCTTTAAAATTCCTGGTAAATGTGGTCTGTGCTACATAGGGAATATCATGGGCTGCGATTACCTGCGCCAGATCCTTACGGTTCTGAGGCTTACCGTTTGATTTGCTTCCTACAGGTGTTGTTGTAGTATCCGCAAACATAGGTGTTGCTGAGGAACGCTGGATACCGGTGTTCATGTACGCACCATTATCATAGCATACGTACACCATGTCGTGATTTCTTTCCATTGCGCCGGAAAGAGACTGCAGACCGATATCGTAAGTACCGCCGTCACCGCCGAAGGTGATGAATTTATAGGTTTCATCCAGCTTGCCTTTGCGGCGGAGTGCGTTGTAAGCGCCTTCCACACCGCTCATGGTTGCGCCGGCATTTTCAAATGCATTATGAATATAGCTGTCCTTATATGCTACATAGGGGTACATGAAAGTGGAAACTTCCAGACAGCCTGTCGCATTACCGATTACAGCTTTATCGCCTTCGTGCAGTGCGCGCAGTACGTTTCTTGCTGCAATCGTGCCGCCGCAGCCTGCGCACATTCTGTGGCCCGGAGCAAAACGCTCAGGACGATTCATTACTTCTTTAAAATTGTAGCTCATTTTGCTTCCTCCTGATTACTCTCTTAAGCCCATATAGCGGTATGTACTGTCGGTACCTTCTGCTGCTGCTTTTTCCAGCTCCGCAAATACGCCTTCAATATGTTCCACACGTACGTCACGGCCGCCGAGACCATATACGTAATTGACTGCTTCGCAGGTTGCCTTTGCTCTGTACAGAGCTGCCATTACTTCCGCACCAATCGGGCCGCCATGGTCATTGTAGCTTTCTGTACGATCCATTAAAGCAACTGCTTTTACATTTTTCAGCGCTTCTGCGATTTCAGCAGCGGGGAAAGGACGGAACATACGAATCTTAATGAGACCAACCTTTTTGCCTTCCGCACGCAGCTTGTCAACTGCATCTTTTGCAGTTCCGGCAGCAGAGCCAATTAAAACCATCGCATATTCTGCATCTTCCATACAATACTCTTCAAACCAGCCATACTGTCTGCCGCTGAGTTTTGCAAATTCATCTGCTACTTCTTTTACAACACGCTTTGCGTTGTGCAGACCTTCAGCCTGTGCGCGTTTTGCTTCCATATAATAGTTGGTTACGGAATAAGGGCCTACAGCCATTGTTTCTTCAGGATTTAACATGTAATGCTCGGGATGATATTCTCCAACGAAGTTTTTCACCTCTTCATCCTCCAGCAGTGTGATATTTTCCACTGCGTGGCTGGTGATAAATCCATCCTGGCAGATCATAATAGGTAAACGTACATCTTTATGTTCTGCGATACGGAATGCCTGAACCATGTTATCGTAGGCTTCCTGGTTGTTTTCTGCATAAATCTGAATCCAGCCTGCATCTCTTGCGCCCATGGAATCGGAGTGGTCGCAGTTAATATTGATCGGGCCTGACAGAGCGCGGTTTACCAGCGCCAGCGCGATCGGCAGACGGTTGGAAGCTGCAATGTAGAGTTCCTCCCACATGTACGCCATACCGCAGGAGGAGGTTGCTGACAGAGTTCTTGCACCTGCTGCTTCTGCGCCGATTGCAGCACTCATTGCGCTGTGCTCAGACTCAACAGGAATAAATTCGGTATCAACCTGTCCATTTGCTACGAATTTTGAAAAATACTGGGGAATTTCCGTAGAAGGAGTAATCGGAAATGCCGGCATAACATCAGGATTGATCTGACGTAATGCTTCCGAAACTGCCTCATTACCGGATAAGCGATCTCTTCTAGCCATTATTTCTTCACTCCTTTCATGGTAATTGCACCAGGCTTGCATGCCATTACACAGATGCCGCAGCCCTTGCAGTGATCATAATCAAAATCTCCTCTTTTATAATCGGAAACCGGAATCGCGCTGTCGGGACAAACCGGTACGCAGAGCAGACACTGTGTACATTTTTCTGCATCAAACTCCGGCTTTACAGCAGTCCATTCGCCGGTGTGGAACTGAGCGGAGGTGCCGCCTTCATAAACCTGCATACCCTCTGTCAGATCTTTCCAGCTGCAGGTTTCATTTATTTTACTCATATCTGTAGCCATTTTTTGTATCCTTTCCAAAATATCTCTTATTTACTGAACTTCGTCAAATGCCATCTCCAGGGCCTTCATGTTGCCTTCGATTACTTCAGGCTTGGAAGCAAATTTATGAGCAAATGAGCTTCTCATCTCTTTCATAAAGGTTTCTCTGTCCATAACGCCGCTTACCTTAACGATTGCCGCAAGCATGGGAGAGTTCGGGAAATATTTGCCCAGCGCTGCAATCGATACTTTTCTCGCATCAATAATATAGACAGCGCCTTCATATCCATGAAGATGAGGCATGATTTCTTCCTTCGTTTTTTCTGTGTTAATTACAATCGCGCCGTCTTTTTTCAGGCCGTTTGTTACATCAACGGTTTCCAGCAGACTTTCATCTACCACTACCACATAATCAGGGTCATAAATATTGGAATGAACCCGAATCTGTGTATCGCTGATACGGTTATATGCCGTAATCGGCGCACCCATACGTTCAGGGCCATACTCAGGAAAGCCCTGTACGTACTTGCCTGTCTGGAATGCAACATCTGCCAGCAAAAGGGCCGCTGTCTTCGCACCCTGGCCGCCACGGCCATGCCATCTGATTTCAACAATGTTGTTCATACTTTCTCCTCCTTATACAAAAAGGCACGTCCTGTTTCTCAACAGGACGTGCCATACACGCGTTACCACCTGAATTCGGAACTACTTCCGCACTCACTTCGGACTTAAAACAATCTTTAAAATAATCTCTAAAACGATTTTTAATTCGATTTTTAAAGAAATCTTTCAAGTGATCCGTTTTTTTATCCGGTGCCGCTGTAACGTGCAGCCCACGTCAGAATCTACTGCTATTTAAAGTTTCAATCCGAAGCTCACGGGTGATATTCACCGGGGAAAATACGGCGCTTCCATCAACTGCCGCTTGCTGTGATTTTCAAATCCAATTACTCGTCCCGCTTCATTGCTTTCATCCTTTATTGTGATGATGTTTTACAGTATTCTATCATCAGTGTGAAAATATGTCAAGACAAGGTATCAAATTTATCACAATAATTAAAGCTGGAAATGTTACTGTGCACACTCGTACCGGGAAATCATCTGGTTATTTTAATTATACGCCTCTTTATTATATGCTTCAATTTCTTCTGTTACAGCTTCATACACACCGGGAAATGTACTGACATCCAGTCCCTGAGTCGCACACGGAATGAAATATAACTTTCCATGCTCACCACATACTTTTCTGACTACTTCACGAACTCTTTCCTGAGTCCAGCCAGGATAATCCACCCATGCGCTGTCAATACCGCTCATAAAAGAAATCTTACCACCATATTTTTTAATTAATTCGGGAATATCATTGGTACTCATTGCACCCTGCCAGATATCAACACCCATTTCAATCATGTAAGGTACCAGAGTAGCCGCATAGGAATCAGAGTGGTGGATAACTAATTTCACACCGTGGTCCCGATAACGTTTGTAAATCTTTTTATATGCAGGTAAAAAGAATTCTTCAAACATCTCCGGAGAAATAAATGTAGATAACTGTGACCCCCAATCATCATGATGGAATACTGCTTCCGGCTTCAGGTATTTGCAAATTTCATCCGAATATCTAAGCTCCCATTCTGTAAGACACTCTATCAGTTCATGCATCGCTTCAGGCTCTTCGTAGAAATTGATCATAGCTTCCGGAAGACTCATTAAATGGTGACACTGTTCAAAAATACCAGGCCATACACACGCTGTAACAAACTGTTCATTTCTGTCTACTGCCTCTGCTTCCTTAATATACGGTTCCCATTCTTCTGCGGGATATACCACTTCCGGAATCTGCAGTTGTTCTTTCCATTTTGTAATATCTTTTACAGCAATATGTTCTTCATCATGTTCAGGAAACTCACCGGGATGTCCTTCAGGCCAGGAAAAAGTAATTCCCCAGGCATTTGTAGCATTCATAACGCCTTCTTCTAATACAGGGCCATTGTGCAGATCCGTGAAAGGATTACCATAGATTAAATGAAAAGCTTCATACTGGTTTACAAACCGGTCAGGATGACCGCCGCGAATCGTTTCTAATAAATTTTGTCTCTTTGTTAACATATCAAAATACCTCCTGATTTAAAGTTCCGTTATATCGCTTGGATGCTTCTTATCTGCAATTGTGCAGATAACAGATAAAACAGCAGCTGCGCCTGCTGCTGCAATAGCCACAGGTAAAATTTCCAAAACACTGGATACGCCCATAAGATTCTGAAGCCATGTACAGGTATAAGTAGAAAGGAACATACCGAATCCACCAATAGCTGTTGTTAAAGAGATAGAGGATGATATCTTTTCAGCAGGTACCACAACTGTGCAGCGCATGAAGAAATAAGAAAATCCATATCCAAAAGAAGCTCCACATAAAGTACATGCAACTCCTGCCATAACAGGACCGGACGCAAGATAAAGCATCAGATAAGAAATACACAGACCTGCATAACCCAGAATAATTGTCGCACGCTTTAGTTTATTATAAATAGAACCGAATAAGATACACAGAATACAGCTTCCGACAGTTCCTAATGTAGACAGTAAGCCTGCAATACTTTCATTACCATAACCCTGTTCTGCTACCAGAACCGCTACCTGATAATAGATAATGGCATAGATCAGGTTATAGGCAAAGCAGGAAAGCATCAGCATCATCTGATGAACAAGGTAAGGCGTTTCTGTACTTTTGCCGGTTTCCTGTTCCATCTCGCTTTCTCTTTCCGGTGCGGTCTGAGGAAGAAAGAAAAACATCATAATGATAACAGGAACCGCTATCCAATATACTTTAAATACTTCCTGCCAGGATTTTACCGCAAAAACCCCCGCTACCAGACTCATAACTGCTCCGATACCAGCCATTGCTGCATTAAATGTACCCATAATAGTGCCACGTTTATTCTCGTCCACATAAACTTCTGCAATTAATGCCATAGCCGCGGCATTAACGAACCCCATTGAAATACCTACCAGAACACGCATAAACAGAACGTAATATACATTTACGACCACTCCGCCAAAAATAGAAGCAATTGCAAATACAATCATCGCTCCAATCAGAATATTTTTTTTACTGAAATACTGCATTGCCTTTCCACAAAGCATTGCAGAAAAAAGCATAATAAACGCAGCTCCTGACAGGATAAAATTGACTGCCGTGGGATTCTGGAAAGTTTCATACAGCTCATTTGCAGCGGGAATAATAACCATATCCGCCATTACGGCAATATTTGTTAAAAACAGGGCAATCAGGAACAAAGCTGTTCGTCCTTTACTCATCTTCATATTCATTCGAACTTTTCCTCCATCGTACATAATTTTCAATCCGGATTTCATGGTTCCAATTATAATACTTTCATTTCTGAACGGCATCCGTTCAAATAAATGGAATCTGGCTTAAAATTTATACTTTATACTGAAAAAAAATGATTTCCGAAAGTCACTTGTCTGTTTTGCTGATTTTAATTTGGAAATAATAAGCAAAACAGATAAGTGAAAAAGATGGTAATTCATGAAAAGTTATTTTATAATAAATAAAAAAAGGGGGATTATACAAATGAAGCTGAATACACATATCCTGTTGCTTGACCTTCAGCGAATAAATAAATATCAATTAGCCAGCTCTTATCTGGAATGTAATCTTACAGGATATACCATTTACAGCCAAAATATTACGTTACAAAACAATATTATATATATTATTTCTTCCTCTTCCATGCTGGGAAAACTACATACAAGTGAAATTTCAGTAAATACAAAATCCAAAAACATCTGTTTCATTTGTCTTGGATGCACTTCCGAAATTCAGTATAATGATGCCTTCGATTATCTGATCATGGAAGAAAATGTTACATTACATGAGCTTCTCTTGAAGCTGGAAGAAATCTTCAAAAAATATGATGACTGGAACAAAAAACTTCTTTTTTCTCAAACCCATCTAAAGAGTATCTCCGATTTATGCAATATCAGCCTTCCTGTATTTGGTAATCCGATCATGGTTCACAACAAAGAATACGAATTACTTGGACATGCGCAATCACCTGGATGTGAATTTGAATATGAACTGAAACAACACGGTTCAAATTACCTGAATGCAGCTGTTACTGCTGAATTATTCCTGCGTCCTGATTATTTAAAAGCGATGGAATATACCACACCTGAATACTGGCTGGATGATGACGATAAGTTTTTAAGTATCTATATCAATATTTTTGATGATAATCAGCAATATTACGGAAGAATTATTGTAGATGGCGTAAACTGGAATCTAAGAGACGGACATCTCTCCCTTCTGATGGTTCTGGCCGATGCAGTCAGAACACTCGCCATACGGCAAATGTTTTATAAACCCGGTTCATTAAATCTATTTAAAAAATATGCGCTGCAATATTTTCAGTCACCACAGTCATTTTCACGGGAAAGACTTGCGCTTGCAATGGATATGAATGGCTGGAATCGAAATGACGGCTTCTTTTGCGTTTGTGCAGAAACTACTTCTCAAAGAGAGCAAATCAATTCCATTGCCTATGAAAGTATGTTGTTTGATCACTACTTCAACAGTTTTCTTTCACTGAAATGGAACAACCTCCTGTTTCTAATCTGTAATCTGGAAATAGCTCAGAAAAACAGTAAAAACGCCTACAGCAACCTGGCTTATATTACCCGTGAAAACCTTTATAAATCAGGTGTCAGCACATGTTTTACAGATTTTTACAATTTCCCCGATTATTTTTTACAGGCACAGGCAGCACTTCTGGTGGGACGGGAAATTGATTCAACCAAATGGCTTTTTCGTTTTGAAGATTATGCCCTGTTTTACATTACGCATTACGGGTCCCATTCTCTGCCGTTAAAAACTTTTATTCCAGGCTATATTGTAAAACTATGGGAATACGACAAAAATCACGAAACTGCCTATTTGGAAACGCTTGAAAAATATATTGAATTTGACGCCCATACGGAAAAGGCTATTGAAACGCTTTACATTCACAGAAATACTTTCAACAGCAGGATGAAAAAAATCCGGGAAATCATAACCGCAAACCTGGACTCTTATGAGGAACGCCTGTACCTGATGATCATATTCCGAATTTTACATATACACCCAAACTTACTGGAATCAAAAAACAGATAGCTGCTATCAGAAGGACAACCGCAAATGAATATTAACAGTTATATATTAAAAGAAGAACTCCCTTGTCTGGAAGATGCAAGTATAAAATCTTCTTTATACGATCTTCCACTCACAAACTGCCTGATCTGGGAAGATGGCCTGCCCCTCCTGAAAAATTATATTTATATTACGAAAGCCGCCAAACTGGAAAAGTTTCCTGAGGTTTCTTTTCATATTACCGTTATCTCGATTGGGAAACCTTCAGACCAAATATTACAATCTGTTCAGTTAGATATTTTGTGGGTAAAAGATTTTATCCCTGAATCAATGCTGCTTTCTATGAACCTGAAGATTTTATATAAATATCAGCAATATACGGAACAACTCACAGATATCTGCAACAGAAATTCTTCTGATGAGGAATTAAACCAATTTCTGATATCGGTTTTTGCTAACCCCATCATTGTTCTGGGAACTTACTGGGAGATCTTTGCGATTTTCCAAAATGAGGAAACCTATCATTTTCCCCAATTAATCAGAGAAAAAGAATCTGACTTTCTTTCTCCTCAGCTGGAAAATTTCTTCAGAAAAAGAACTCAGGCCTCCCATAAATCCAATTTTATTGAATTAACGCCGGAAGGAATCCCCTTTGCCAATTATAATTTATATTGTAATGGTGAAATTTCCCTTCGCCTTTATTTAATGGGAATCATCAATCCGATCACCGACCGCAACAGGATTATGCTTTTCTATACATCAAGATTTCTGGAATACCGAAAAAGTTCCCTGTATTTTAATAGCTTTCAGGGAATGCACTTTTTTCAGCAAAAACTGCTGCGATATTCTCAACAGGACTACAATATTTCAGAGGACGTTCATGAACATATGGAAATCGAAAAAGGACTGAATGCGATCGGATGGAAAACAAAAGACTGCTATATCGGTATTGTGGCGCGAACACTTAACAGCCTCCCGCTGATGTTTTCTGATTTTCCGGAAAGTGACCTTCTGAAAAAGCACAGTATTATGCTTTACATGGAAAAGAAATGTTTTTTTATTTGCAATCTTACTCGTTTGGGACATTCTGAGCAATGGATTATCGATTATCTGGAAGAAGCACGCAAAAATCGGAATTTAACTATAGGGATCGGAGCTCCTTTTCATAATTTCTATGATTTTCCAAACTCATGTAAACAGTCGGAAGCTGCTATTCAGATTGGCAGAGAAATAAATGACTCCCGAAATACATATCCTTTCAGAGACTACGGATTAGATTATATTATCACGGAAGGCTGCAATACGCTCCCCTTAAATACCTTACTTTACGGAGATTTGAAAGATATGATTTCCTATGATAAAATCCATCACACCCAATACTGTATTACCTTAAAAGCCTATTTTCAAAATTATATGAATATGGCTCAGACAGCCAAAATTCTGCATATTCATATCAGCACTTTAAAATACAGACTGACTCGAATCAGTGAACTGCTCAACCTGGATCTGGATGATCCAGCAAATAAAATGTATCTTCGAGTAGTTATGTATTTATTGGAATAAAGCAGTACATATTTTTAATGCCTGTACAGAAAATTCCTGTACAGGCATTACATAGCGCTCGCTTTATCACATAACTCCTGGATAAGTATCACATGACAACAGTAAATCACAATTATTATTTAAATTCGATAATCCGCCGCCGCCTGAATCATGGCATTCACATTTTCATCCTTCGCATTCAAAGGCGTATCGCACCCTGAGCTTATTATCAGTCCCGTTTTAGGACCTACATCATCAATCAGTTTTGTCACATAATTATAAACTTCATTCTCACTGCCAAATGCAAGCATTGTAGAAGGTACATCGCCCATCATGCACATCCTGTCATCCAGAATTTCTCTTGCTTTTCTCATATCAGTTGCACCATCGAGCATCAGCAGACATTTTCTCGGCGGCAGTTCTTTCAAAGTTACAATTTCTTTATCCCAGCAGGAATCAAAATGCAAAATCGGTATTACATTTCTTTCGATTGTCGCATCAATAAATTTTCGCAGATACGGCCATACAAATTCCATCCAGGTATCATGCGCCAACAATTCCGGCGCAGCTCTCCAGCCGCCAATCCATACGCTGAGCGGTTTTACTGCATCCAGCTGCGCAATATATTTTCCATAAAGAAAATCCATCGCCTTATCAAGAGCAGCTTTTACCAGTTCCGGTTCTTCTACAAGATCTATAAAGAACTTCATCAACTGTCTTCCCCCGCAAAATCCTTCAAAAGGAGTTCCGGTAGAAAGCGCATTTACAACCGGTATCTCAGCTTCCACTGCCATGCGCCTGAAAGTTTCAGGGCTGCTTTGAATAAATGACTGCATTTTGGAAACCGGGTCGTCAAGGCGATTTTTCATAAAATCATCCACCCACGGACCATATCCCATTTTTATAATTTTTTCATAATCCTCAAATTTCATCAGCTCCTGTTCATCCACCTGCCAGAGCTCATCATCAGGAAGATTCTCTCCCGGTACTTTTACCTTCGATAACCATAGTGTTGATAAAGCATGCGGATTCATCGTAGGACTGTGCAAGCTGTCGATCCCCGGATGCTGTTTTACAAAGTTAATTGCTGTATCAGTTGCCAGCTTTAGATCAGAAAGATATTTTCCTATTTTCACTCCCTGGCTTTTAGCCAGATATGCAGGTCCGCTATACGAAAACGGAATTTTATCCACCGGATTCATCTGAATTGCGTCAACAGTACGTTTCAGTCTTTGTTCATATAATGTCATATTGCCCATCCTTTCCTGATATTGTTCTGCATTCGGAAATGCTTCTCAAAATCATCTGTCAGGTATTTGTCTTCTAATCACAAATACCATCATTCTGCCAACTTACATTTTCCGGAAATAAAGGTTGCCATTTTCTCTGTTTTGCTTTAAAATCAAATCAAATATTTCTTGAATTTATTAAAAGTATAATCAATAGAATCGCCTTTGTCTACGTCCCCCAAAAACCAAAAGCAGTAAAAACGCTGAAACTGATTTGTCCTTTCAGGCCAAATCACATTTTATTTAATCCGCCATGCACCTGTAACCGCCACAAACAATCAGGAGGAGAAAATTTTGAAACTCAGCATGTCCATGCTATCATGGTATTTAAAACAATATCATCCAATATGTATTATTACAAATGATGAGAACATCATCCGGGGAATGCGTTTTCTCCCTAACGACAATTTTACTCCGCACCCGGAATACGTTTACTTTGGGGAAGCCCGATATTTTCTTTCCGATCCCAATTATAAAACAGCCTATATTGTTGTTCACAGGCAAAGCTATCTGCTGTTTCAAAACTGCGAATACGAAAACCTGCTTAATGAACTCCTGTCCTCTTTCGACTATTTTACAGATTGGGAGGGGCGTCTTCTGGAAGCAGCTTCTTTACAGACTCCTGTGCAGAAAATGCTCGATATAGCAGATGAAGTCATTGAAAATCCATTAATACTGGGAGATATGTTCGGTATTTTTTATGCATCCACCGCTGCCGCAGAAATACCTGTCGACCCTTACTGGGATTTCGGAATACATAACCACACAACTCATCCTTCTGTCTCCAGTGAACCTTTTTATAATGCTAATGACGGAAACCTGATTCGAGATCTTTCCGAATCACCACAGATGGTTCGCAATGTTTACCCCGGCAGTCCCCCGGTTCTGATGATGTATTTAAAACAGGATCAGGAATTCATTGCCTGTCTCGCTATTTTGCAGAAAGACAGAACTTTTACTGTTATGAATCAGCAGCTGGCGCCGCTTCTGGCTCATTATTTTGTAAAAGCTGCCGAATTTACATCTCCATCTGCAAGTATTAAATCCAGTGAGTTCATTCTCAACGAAATACTCGATGGAAAAATGCAGGATCAAAACGCGATTCGTCATCTGGAGCAAAAAGGCCTGAGAAATCCCTGGAGACTCCTGTTATTCTGTCATATTTCCCGCAATGACAAAATTCAGAAATCTGCCTTGATTCACACACTGCAAAAGCTGCCGCTGGTTTATATTCCATTTATCTATAATAATCACGTTCTGGCAATTGTCAGTGAACAGGCCTGTCAGAATTTTATAAACTACTTTGGCGAATCGCTGAACCTTTCCACTCTCCGAATCGGTGTATCCATGTTATCTGCAGATTGGAAAACACTTCCGATTCGTTACCAGCAGGCATCATTTGCTCTGGAACAGGGAAACAAAGAAAGCGGCGTTTACCGCTGTGAAGATTATGCATTTGCTTACCTGATTCAGACATTCCAGTCTCAGGAAATGGTATTTCCCCTGCTTCATCCTGCGCTGGATGTTCTAACACGGTATGATTGTTCCAATAAAAGTGAATTAAGAAAAACGCTCTCTGTCTATTTGCAAAAGGAAATGAATCTGATTGACGCTGCAAATGCACTGAATATCCATCGAAATACACTGAAATACCGTCTGAAAAGAATTAAAGAACTGACGCATCTTACATTAAAAGAAGAAAATGAACTGGCTTATCTGCGGTTGTCAGACTGGTTGTCAAAATAATACGACATAGTATGCATAACTCAAAAAAAGCCTCAAAAAAACAGCACCGTGTCCTTCATTAGAAAACACCATGCTGTTTTTTTAATAGTCAGCAAAAAGCCTCACATTTTCAGTTATCGAAAATTTCAGAACCATCCATGCGCTTCACATGCCTTATAGATTCCATCCTCTACATTTTTTTCTGCCACATAATCCGCTTTTTCTTTCAATGCGTCACAGCCATTTCCCATAGCTACACAATAAAAACGTTCGTCAAACATCACCAAATCATTGTAATCATCACCAAAGACAACAACATCCTCAGGCGTACCGCCTGCATATTCGAGCATTCTGAGGATTCCGTCTTTTTTCTCATCTGGCTGGAACATAAGGTAATCTTTTTCAAAACGGAGGTTTCCAACAGTGTCTTTTAATGTCAGACGTTCTTCCTCCTGCTCGGGAATAGAAATATACATCTTATAAATCGCACCGTATTCAGCAGGATCGAAGTTTTCATCAATAATGTAGATACTGGGTTCCTTTCTGGTACCAGCCTGGTCATAAAAAAGATAGCTGCTGGCATAAACCTTTTTGGAATCATCAATCGCAGCAAATACACCATACCCCAGAGAAATCGCCTGGTCATACACAGCTTTGGCTTTTTCGTAATCCAGCGGACGATTTTCTTTTAACGTACCTTCATATACAATTCCATGTCCGCCATTACACACCATGTGCTCAAATCCGTTTTCTTTCCGAAAATGATCTGCTTTGTAATAAGCACGCCCGGTAGCAATCGATACAAAATGTCCTGCCCGCTGTAATTTTTTGATTGCTTCTGCTGCAGATGGAACAACTTCTCCAGTTTCTCTGTCTGTCAGGGTTCCATCTATATCAAAAAAGAAATATTTTCTGCCTTTATTCTGTTCCATCTCGTAACCTCCGTTTTTCTGATTCTGTAAATTTTTTTCAGGCTTCTAACTGATTCATTATACCAGTTTATCGATCATCCGTATATCGTTTTCACCTGTCTGTACATAGTAAACGCATGATTTTCCAGCACCCGTTAAACCTGTAGTATCGCAAAACTACAGCGGCGGAATTCATTATACCTGTAGTATCGCAAAACTACGGTGGCGGAATTACAGTAATATCCTGTGAAAGGGACCATAGAGAACGCCGGTACTTAACGATCGGGCTGTCTGAAAGACAGTTCGAGAGTTTAGTACCGCTGCGTTCGATCCGAGCGAGAGCGCGTCCCCGAACAGGATATTACTGTAATGGAGCCTTCATACTTTATATTGTTTTATATTCTTTTATATTGTTTTATTTCATCTGCCTTATTTATTCAAAAGGATACACCATACCCCACTGATTACGTACAGCGCTCAATGTTTCCATAACATCACGCACGATTCTCAGATTTTCCTTTCCGCTGTTATTCCATACATAATCCTGCATATCCTGCACTTCATACTGTAATGCTTCTTCTGTCTTTCCTGCTTCAATAATCTCTGTACGTCCATCTTCAGTATACGTAATTGTTGCACGCTGTGCTCTTGGATATTCACAGATTTCGATAAAGCCCTTTTCACCTGCCACAACACCACGTTTGGGCTGTTTTGCACGCATCGTAAGCGCCATAACCGCCATCTGTCCATCAGGATTCTTTAACAGAATACCACTGGTTTCATCCACGCCTGTTTCAAAATAATTGGCAGTTGTCAGAATCGTGTCGGGTTTGCTGCTCATAAAAAATCTTGCAAATGTGGCTGCATAAACACCGATATCAAGCAGGGCGCCACCGGCAAGTTCTTTGGAGAAGAAACGGTTTTTCACATCATATTCTTTACAGCTTCCGAAGTTTACCTGTACCATCTTTACTGCTCCGATTGCACCGTCATCTACCATCTGCTTCAGTTTTTTGTAAAGAGGCATATGAAGAAGGGTCATGCCATCACAGATTACCAGACCTTTTTCTTCTGCAATTGCTGCGCATTCTTCCAGCTGACGGCTGTTTACGGTAATAGATTTTTCACAGAATACATGCTTTCCTGCTTTTACAGATTTCAGGAGGAACTGATAATGCAGATTGTGAGGAGTTGCAATATAAACAATATCTACATTTTCATCAGCAATCATTTCATCTGCACTTCCATATGCCTTTGTTACTCCAAATTCTTCCGCATATTTCTGTGCGCCTTCCAAAGTAGTGTCACAAACTGCATAAATTTCTCCATTTACTGCATTCAGAGCTTCACCCATTTCATGTGCGATCCATCCTGTTCCTAAAATACCCCAGTTCAGTTTTTTCATTTTCGTTCTCCTCTCTTTCTGCTATACTTTTTCGTAAAGTTTTCATTTATCGTTCTATTATGTCAATTCCATCTGTTTTTGCAATCACTGCTCTGGCTGCAATCTGATAAAAAAGAGAATGTCCTACCAGACCGGCAATTGCATTCAGCTCCTGATTCAGTGCTTTTACATCTTCCACTTCTTCTTTGGAAAATGCTGCTTCCATCAGATAGTTTCCATCATCGCTGACTGCAACGCCTGTTTTGCTGCTGCCTCGCCGCTCTGTAACTTTGGCGCCGAGCTGTTCCAGCTGTTTTTTCACATACTTTCGAGCAGAAGGAATCACTTCCACAGTTACAGGATACTGAAATTTCAGTTCCGGGAACAATTTGCTTTCATCTCCAAGCAGCACATACTCTTTTGCCATTGATGCTGCAATTTTTTCTCTTGTATGGATTCCTCCGCAGCTTTTCAAAGCGTTCAGGTTTTGATCCAGTTCATCACAGCCATCAAAAGCAATGTCGATCTGTTCTGTCATTTCGAGAGGAATCAACGGAATCTGATGCTTCATACACAGCTCCATTGTATCCTGCGAAGGAGTCACTGCACGAATATTTTTCTTCTGTTTTTCAAGTTTTTCAATCAGGAGAGCTACCGTAGAGCCTCCACCCAAACCAACGATCATGCCGTCTTCTATCATTTCAAATGCCTTTTCAGCGCACTTCTTTTTCATCTGCCATACTCCTTATTTATTTTCAGCCCGGAATTTTTCCGGGCCTTTTTGGGGGGAAATTTAAGTTTTATGATAATTTATATTTACCGGTTCCGTTTGTTTACCGGTTCTGCTTATTTATCGATCCTGTTCATTTTCCTTCAGAGGTTTTTTCAGCACAGCCAGAATCAGACAGCCTGCTACGGAGCCAATTAAAATTGCTGCTGCATAGGCAAACGGATTTCCAATTGTAGGAAGTACGAAAATTCCACCGTGAGGAGCACGAAGCGTACATCCAAAGAGCATTGATAAACCACCTGCTACTGCTGAACCGGCGATACAGGAAGGAAGTACACGCAGCGGATCGCTTGCAGCAAAAGGAATGGCGCCTTCAGAGATAAAAGACAGTCCCAGCAGATAATTTACAAGACCGGATTCTCTTTCTCCTTGGGTAAAACGATTTTTAAAGAATGTGGTACACAGAGCAATTGCCAGCGGCGGAATCATACCTCCTGCCATAACAGCTGCCATAATTTCAAAATTACCTTCTGCAAGCTGAGAAGTTGCAAATACATAAGAAGTCTTATTAACCGGGCCTCCCATATCGACAGACTGCATACCGGCTACCACAAGACCTAACAGCACTTTGCTGCTTCCGTTCATACTGTTTAACACACCTGTCAGACCATCATTGATCATTCCCATAAAAGGATTTACCAACGTTGTCACAACTGCACCTGTTAAAATACCAACTACCGGATAAATAATCATAGGACGGATACTGTTCAGAGACTGAGGCAGTTTAGAAGTTAATTTTTTCAGTAACAAAATAATATAACCTGCAGCAAAACCTGCAAACAATGCTCCTAAAAAACCTGCGTTTACATCACCGCCGGCAGGATTTGCAAAGGTACTTCCCGCTTTTGCTGCAAGTCCTGCTACAAAACCAACTGCCAGACCGGGACGATCCGCGATACTCATTGCAATATAACCGGATAATACAGGCAGCATCATGCCAAATGAATATTCACCGATTGTTTTCAAATATGCTGCAAGCGGTGTATTTTTACCAAAATTAGCAGGATTTAAGCTGTAATCGTCAAACAGGAAAGCCAGTGCAATCAGAATACCTCCGCCGATTACAAAGGGAAGCATATGAGAAACACCATTCATCAGATTTTTGTAGATTTTACGTCCGATACTTTCACTTTCACCTGCATCCTGGCTTACAGCAGCGCTGCCGTCATGGTGATAAACAGGGACCTGACCGGAAACCGCACGCTCAATCAGCTCCTGCGCTTTATGTATACCATCGGCTACCTTTGTAATAATCACCGGCTTGCCATGAAATCTTGCTAAATCTACATTTTTGTCAGCTGCAATAATAATACATTCAGCAGCTTTGATATCTTCCGCTGTCAGCACATTTTTCGCTCCGTCAGCCCCCTGTGTTTCTACTTTAACCGGAATCCCCAGTTCTTTTCCTTTTTTATCAAGACTCTCTGCTGCCATGAAGGTGTGAGCAATACCGGTGGGACATGCGGTAATTGCCAGTACACGATATGTTGTTTCTGCTGCTTCCCGCTTTTTCTCTACTGCAATTCCATCCAGTTCATTTTCTTTGTTATCGATCAGCTGCAGAAACTGTTCAGGAGAAGCGGCTTTTATTAAGGAATTTTTAAAATCTTCATCCATCAGCATCGTAGATAATCTGGCCAGCGCTTCCAAATGAACATTTCCGCCGCCTTCCGGCGCTGCGATCATAAATGCCAGATAAACCGGTTCATCATCCAGAGATTCATAATCTACACCATCTTTCACCACAATTGCTGCCAGCCCTGCTCTCTTAACTGCAGAACCTCGGGAATGGGGAATTGCAATTCCTTCACCAATTCCTGTAGTTCCTTCTTCTTCTCTCGCAAGTACGCCTTTTTTATAAGCTTCTCTGTCATTCAGATTGCCCGCGCGTTCCATCAGCTTTGTCATATAATCAATTACTTCACTTTTGGATGCAGCACTTACATTCAGGTCAATTGCCTGTTTTCTGAGTAATTCCGTAATCCTCATAATTCTTCCTCCTTCGAAAACCTGAATCTTCCATCTCCAGCTCTCTACTTCAGTCTTTCTTCCGGGTCTTCTTTCTCTGTTCTTCACAGCTTTGTGTAAATAATTTTCTTTGATTAATTAACTCGCGATATTAATTTTCTCATATCTGCATTATATACTGTGAAACTAATTTTTGTCAATCGTTTTATGTAAGAAATTTATTTTCGTGTTCTTTTGCCAGTTTCTTCGCAATTTTCGCTTATTTAAATCAGTATTTTTAAACAAAAATGCCATAAAGTAAAAAAAGAGTTCTTTTGGCGAAAATCATTTTCGTCAAAAAAACTCTCATAAGGAAATATGCCTTATTTAATTACATCTTACATCGGAATGTTTCATCCATTATACAATTTTTCATTATAACTTTATAACTTTTCATCTGCCATCAGATTTTCACAGGCACTTAACCGCTCATAACATTTATCCTGCTCCGTTACCAGAAACAGATATAAAATTTCTATCACCGTCATAGCCGAAACTCTGGAAAAACAAAACTCATTCAAAAACAGCTTTTCTCTGGTCGCAGTCTGAATATGATAATCCACATCACTTCCAATTGTAGAATTTGGATTATTAGTAATCCCGATTGTCGTTGCACCCTGTTTTTTGGCTGCTTTCACCATTTTTACAACCTGACGTGATTCACCGGAATTGGAAATTGCAATCATAACATCTCCCTTTTTCAAAGAAAGAGAGAATGCCAATTGAGTTTCCCAGATTGTTCCTGCCACTGCCCGGATTCCGATTTCATTAAATTTAAATGCTCCATCTAATGCTGCCGGTATTGTATTTCCTACTGCAACTAATTGAACAACCCCGGCCTTCTGAATACAATCCAGAATTTTATTCAACTGCTCTGTATCAATTAACGATACCGTCTGTTTTAATTCTTCCATTTTATTCGCAAGAATATTCTGCAGAGACTGAGCCATATCATTTCGCGAAATCGTATTAGACACTGACATATCCAGGTCATTTTCCACAATTTCCTTTGCAAGTCCAATCTTCAGATGATGAAATCCATCTACATTGCATTTTTTACAAAAGCGGGAAACAGTCGCTACACTCGTGCCGCTTGCTTCTGACAATTCACTGATTGTCATATTCACAACATCTTTGTGATGCTGCAAAATATAATTTGCAATTTTTTTCTCCTGTTCAAAAAATGTATCATATAAAATATGAATCGTATCCATAACTGATTGTTGTTTTTCCATAACACACCTCCGGTCAAATATCTTTCTCAAATAATTAAAAAACCTGTTTACTTCACTACTCTCTCTGAGTTAATATCATAACAGATTTGCAACTGTTTTCAAGCAGCAATATCTATATAAAATCTGATATGTTAAATAGTTACGTTCACAGCTATGCTGTGAACGTAACTGCAGCCAGCCAATTAAATCACCTTCGGTGATAGGGCTGTCTGCTTTCTCTATTTATACACGTTCTCCTGTGCCGGAGCAGCAAGTGCCCGGCACGAGTGTGAACAGTAACGTTAAATAGCAGTCTTTATCGACTGTACCATTATATTACAAGGAGTGTTGAAATTATGGATTCAAAAAAAATCATAGTTGCCGGTCTCGGCGGCGTCGGAGGCTTTTTAGGAGCTGCGCTTGCCTCTGTTTATTCAGATGTCACTTTTTTCGCCCGCGGCGCCAGAAAAGAGCATCTGAAAACAAATGGCCTTACATTGAAAAGTGAATTTATCGGAGATAAAGTAGTAAAACCTGCTCTGGTTACTGACGATGCCGCTGAAGCAGGAATCGCTGATTTTCTAATCATCAGCGTGAAAAATTATTCTCTGGAACAGATCTGCAGACAGCTTGCCCCTGCTGTAGATGAGCACACGATCATTGTTCCGGTTTTAAATGGAATCGATCCGGCGGACCGCACCCGGCAGATGTTTGAGAAAGGAATCGTAGTTGATTCTCTGATTTATATCGCTTCCGGCAGTGAACCGGATTTTAGCATCGTCCAGAAAGGCAATTATACCAACCTGCATATCGGCACACGTTCCTCTGATCCCAGGGTAAAAGAGGCCGTGGAGAAAGTGCACAGTCTCTTTGTCCCCACCGGAATCAACTGCATTATGGCAGAAGACATCGAAGCCGCCATCTGGAAAAAATATATTTTCAACTGTGCTTTCAATGTTATGACGGCAGCTTACAGCGCCAATGTGGAAGACCTGCGCATCGTTCCCGAATATGTTCAGGATATGGAAAACCTCATGGACGAGGCCTGTCTCGTTGCACGAAAAAAACAGGTTGCCATCCCCGACGACCTGAAGGAAGAACGGATTCAGTTTTTCATGAATTTACAGTCTCCCACTGCAACCAGCTCCCTCCGCCGCGATATTGACGCAGGCCGCTCCTCAGAGCTTGAAACCTTCAGCGGCTATCTTCTGCAGGAAGCGCCCAAATACGGTGTAAAACTTGCGCGCACCGAGTATTATTACAAGCTGCTGAAGGAAAAAGAAGAGATTCATACGCTGCTCGACAAGCTTCATGCTTCCATCGAGAAAAACGGTGCAATGCACGAAGAAACCGCTGCCTGCCACTATCAGCTCGGACTTTACTATATCAAACATGCCAACGCATCCGATGCTATGAGCCATCTGGGAGATGCCTTGTACATCCGCAGACAGTATTACACCGAAGATTCCCTGCGAATCCGCGAAATTTACTATGCACTGGAACAGTGTACATTTATGTAAAAATATCATAAATATAAGCCACATTAAATACTTTTATGTTTCATGTGAAAACATAAAGTTACTTAGTGTGGCTTATACTACCTTAGATTCCGAATTTTCCTTTTCGGATTTAATATTTTTTCAGATTTCAGGATTTTTTACGCTTCATCAATAACTGTATTTGCTGTAGGATATATTTTTCCGTCTTTCATAACGAAATCGCATTCGCTTAAAGCATCGCAATCCTGCAGTAAATCTCTGTGCCATCCCGCAATATCTGCAAGTTTACCCGGCTCAATACTGCCGATCAGATGATCCATCTTAAGAATTCCCGCATTCACGCTAGTTGCTGCTTTTAAAGTTCTGAACGCCCCCATACCTGAGCGCATCCAGCTTCTGTATTCATACCAGCTTTCATACGGCTGATGTACCGCACAGAAATCAGAGCCAAATCCCAGTCTAATGGAACTTTCACGAATAATTTTTCTGCTCTCCCGCAAACGAGGGACAAATTTTCGCAGTTTCATCTGACTGTCCTCCGTATTCCTGTTCACCATCTCATCATTTCCTTCAATTACATCCTGAAATGGTGAAAAAGTAGGAACCAGATAGGTGCCCTGATTTTCAAAAATTCGCGCAGTTTCTTCATCCATTAATGCACCATGTTCCATTCCATCAATTTCAAGTGCCAGTAATTTTTTCATCATACGAGGCGGATAAACGTGAGCCGTGACCGGTTTTCCAAGGTCATGAGCAGTTTCAATAATCGCACGCAGCTCTTCATCATCCAGATAGCTGATTTCCGGGCCTCCATCAGGGCTTAAGAAACTTCCGGACAAAAATATTTTAATAAAGTCCGTTCCATATTTTACTTCACGACGAACCTGCGTCCGGAAAAAGTCCTTGCCGCTTCCAATTGTTTTTATCTGCATAAAATCCGATAACGGTTCATTGGTACAGGCATACATACTCATATCTCCCGGCATACCGGGGCCCCCAAGCATATGTGCACCAACATTCATTCTTGCAGCCGGAAAAAGACCTCTATTGATTACATCCCGAACATCCACAATTCCATACCCCGCCGGGCCCATTCCATTACAGCGAATCGTGGTAAATCCCCGTTCCAAACATCTTTCCGCTGTATGCAGAAACGCTAATGTGCTGTATCCCTCCGATTGAAACAGAATATGATCCGTTTCCTGCCAACGCATAAGATTGCCATGCACATGCGCGTCAATCATCCCCGGAGTTACCGTCAAATGTTTCAAATCAATAATCTCAACATTTTCCGGTCTTGGAAGGTTTCGACCTACCGCAGAAATTTTATTGCCTTCCACCAAGATCTCCATATCCGGCATCATTTCCTCGTGAATTCCATCAAAAAGTTTCCCACACATGATCAGAAATATTTTTTTCATTTCCGTACCTCCTTTATATATAATATATTACCATATTATAAAATAAAGTAAAGTTTTTCACATATATGAATTTTTATTTATTTTTTCAATCAGAATTGCTTCATCTGGCAATCAATGAATTTTCCATTTCCTTTATTCAAACGGATACACCATCCCCCACTGATTACGTACTGCGCTCATGGTTTCCATAACGTCCCGAACAATCTGCAGATTTTCCTTTCCATTTCCGTTTCGCACATAATCCTGCATATCCTGCACCTCATACTGCAGCGCCTCTTCGGTTTTTCCCGCTTCAATCACCTCTGTATGTCCATCCGCAGTATAAGTAATGGCTGCCCTCTGCGCTCTGGGATATTCACAAATTTCAATAAAGCCTTTTTCCCCGGCTACAACGCCGCGTTTCGGCTGTTTTGCCCGCATCGTAAGCGCCATAACCGCCATCTGTCCGTCAGGATTTTTCAAAATAATACCGCTGGTTTCATCTACGCCGGTTTCAAAATAATTGGCGGTTGTCAGAACCACATCCGGCTTGCTGCTCATAAAATATCTTGCAAAGCTTGTCGCATACACACCAATATCAAGCAGCGCTCCACCAGCAAGCTCCTTAGAAAAGAATCTGTTGTTCACATCATACTCCTTGCAGCTTCCAAAATTCACCTGTACCATCTTCACCGTACCAATTGCCCCGTCATCCACTATCTGCTTCAGTTTTTTATAAAGCGGCATATGAAGCAATGTTGTACCATCGCAAATCACCAGATTTTTCTCCTCTGCAAGCGCCACGCATTCTTCCAGCTGACGGCTGTTTACAGTAATCGCTTTTTCACAAAATACATGCTTTCCCGCCTTCAAAGCTTCCATAATGAACTGATAATGCAGGTTGTGAGGAGTTGCAATATAAACAATATCTATATTTTCATCCGCAAGCATCTCCCCAGCACTCCCATACGCCCTTATCACATCAAATTTTTCCGCATATTTTTTTGCATTCTCCAGCTTTGTCGCACAAACCGCATAAATTTCACCATTCACAGCCTTCAAAGCCTCTCCCATTTCACAGGCAATAGAACCTGCACCCAAAATACCCCAGTTTAATTTCTCCATAGATATTCCCTCCATTAAATGTCATTCCGGTTAAACACACTCCCGTTAAGTATGCTTCCCGTTAATCATTCTCCCAGTTAACCATGCT
>JAUNPP010000208.1 GCA_030536685.1 Lachnospiraceae bacterium | reverse complement strand
CTGTTGAAAACTTCTAATCTGAAAGAGGAGGGCTGCAATCCCCTCCTCTAATCGCAGATTTTCCGGTACCTGCCGCCTGATCTTTGAAAATACTGTTTCCTGCCTACTTACATTTCCTGTCGAATGAAGGATTGCATGCATAAAAGTTTCTGGAATCCAGCTGCTCCTGAACGAGTCTGAGGCCTTCACCGAATCTCTGAAAATGTACGACTTCTCTCGCGCGTAAGAACCGAATCGGATCACAGATATCCGGGTCATCTGTCAGACGCAGAATATTGTCATACGTGGATCTGGCCTTCTGTTCTGCTGCCATATCTTCAAATAAATCCGTAATCGGGTCACCCTTTGACTGGAACTGATTTGCGTTAAACGGTACTCCGCCTGCTGACTGCGGCCAGAGACCTGTAGTATGGTCAACATAATAGCGATCAAATCCCGATTCTTTAATCTCCTCAATCGACAGATTCCTTGTCAGCTGATAAACAATCGCGCTGATAATTTCCAGGTGCGCCAGCTCCTCTGTACCAATATCCGTCAAAAGCCCCGCCACTTCCGGGTAAGGCATTGTGTAGCGCTGGCTGATATAACGCATAGAGGCAGCAAGTTCCCCATCAGGTCCTCCCATCTGAGAAATAATAACCTGTGCCATTTTAGGATTGGGATTTTTAATATTTACCGGGTACTGTAATCGTTTTTCATAATTCCACATAATCAGCAGCCTCCTTCCCAGGGCATCGGGGCCTCTCCCCATGACCAGGTAAATTTACGATACCGGCTGTCATTGCAGCTGCAGGGTCTGCCGGTATTCACATCAAAAGCCGTCAGCGGCCCATACATGGAAATATATTCGCTGCGCAGCTCCTTATACTGTTTCTGATACTCTTCATATAAAGCAAAGGCCTGATTATCTTCCGGATGTGTATCCAAAAATAAAATCAAATCATACAAAGCAAAGCCGATTTCACTGATTTTCATCATCAACGCACTGCGATCTCTCATGATTTCCGACACCCTCCTCTCATAAATGGTCTGTTCATTTCAGGAAAAATGGTTCCAATCCGCATTCCTTTTGCAGGATCTAAGGTTTCTCCGAATTTCTGCCATGGAACGTAAGCCATTGCAACCACATACTGATCCATTTTTTCAAGAGAACAGCTGTTTCTGCAGGGCTGCTGATAACGCACTGCATCACGCCGTGAACGATTTGTATCCATATCATACTCCTTTCACCAAAAGCATATATTCATTTCACTATTAGTTTATGTTCTAACAGGCTTTCGGAAACAAAGGAAAATGTGAAACTCCCCGCTTGTTTTCTGATTTGACTCCTGATACAATAAAGCCAGAAATTTTTCATTTTCAATAGAAAGGATTTTCATTATGATTTTACTTACAATAGACGATATTAACTGGGAACGCAGTTCTGAAGGGATTTTGCGCGCTGAAGCTTTATTTATGAGCGGCTATAACTGCTGCCAGTCGGTATTTGCTGCCTTTGCCCCTCGATTTGGTATTAAAGAAAAAGACGCGCTGAAGCTTTCCTGCTCGCTTGGCGGCGGAGTCGGACGGATGCGTGAGATTTGCGGCGCCGTCTCCGGGATGTCTCTTCTGGTAAGTCTGTGCAACGGCAACACTGACCCTGACAATTCCGACGCCAAAGAAGAAAACTATCGTACTGTCCGTATGCTGGCTGATCTTTTCCGCCAAAAGCACAACAGCATTATCTGCCGGGAACTGCTCGGACTTGAAAAAGTTGAAAAAACAGCCCGACCCAACGACAGGACACAGGCTTATTACGCCTCCCGCCCCTGTCCGCAGCTGGTAAAGGATGCTGCGATCATCATGGAGCATTATCTGGATCTTTACTTTTGTTAAATGGAGATGATTTAAAATATGAATACAGAAAAACGACTTCCGCTGAAGGCAGTGGTTTTCGATATGGATGGTTTAATGATCGACAGCGAATGCTATGTAAAGCGTTCCTGGGATAAAGCAGGAGAAGAACTGGGCTATGGCCCGCTGGGGCATCATATGGCTGATACGCTTGGCATGAACCGAAAACGGCGGGAAAGCTACTTTCTCTCCTGCTATGGGAAGGATTTTCCATTTTCCCTGTTTCTGGAAACCTACCGCAAATATTATTACAAAGAAACAGCCCTCTCAGGCGTTCCTTTAAAACCAGGCCTGAAAGAGCTGTTAAACTACTTAAATGAAAATCATTATCTGGCGGCGGTTGCCTCCAGTTCGGGACCGGAGCATGTAAATGGGAATCTAAAGCGACATCAGCTTCAATCCTGTTTTCAGGCAGTTATCACCGGAAACATGATCACCCATTCCAAACCGGAACCGGACATCTATCTGGAAGCCTGCCGACAGCTTCAGGTACCACCGGCACAGGCGCTTGCTCTGGAGGATGCACCGAATGGTATTATCGCTGCATCCCGCGCCGGCCTGTATCCGGTTATGGTACCTGATCTGGCTCAGCCGACAGATGCGTTAAAGCCGCTGCTGTTCCGGGTATGTCAATCACTTGCGGAAATCCCAAAACTGCTGGAAACCTGCTTTTATCCGGTGTAAACCGACCTTTGTTTTTCTGCATGTTATCCGGCATAAACCGGCCTTTGTTTTTTCTGCATGTCACCCTGTATCATCCGCATCACCCGTGAGTACGGTGATCTACAAAAATGAGAAAAACAGCGACCCTGCCCCGCGCAGACACATCAGTCCAAGCGGAATTCCGATAATCGTACAGCACAGTAATATACCTGCCGCTCCTAAAACAATGGAAAGCGGAAGAGCTATGCATACAAAATATAAAATTCTCAGCAGCAGACCAGCTGCTGAGAAGAAAAATAAAACAATAAACAACAATAGTGCAAGTGTTAATAAAATTCCTGCAATCATATGATTCAGCCTCCTGATTTATACTGTTCCAATCTTCTTATTGTCTGCTCCACCTGTGCTCTCGTATCCCTCAGATGATTCAGCATATCCTTTATTTTGGATTGAACCATCATATCTACCAGAACATTGTCACAGAACAGATCCACAAATTTCACCAATCCATCAAATCGGATGTTAATCGTTCCTGTCATCTGAACATCTGACAATTCCTTTTTAAAGCGTGCCAGCTCTCTCTGCGCATTTTCCAGTTCATACTGCGCATCATTCATCTTGGAATGCTTCATCATACCGCTGATAAAGCCGCCTCCGAACATATCCCAAAGTCCAAAGCTTCTCGCGCCCTCAAGCGCTGACTCCGCCCTGTTCAATGCCTGAACCGCACTTCTTCCCGCCACGATTGCTTCATCAATTTCTGTCGTATAATAACCGTTCATACAAACTCCTTTTCGTTATCTGATAAACATTCTTATAAATAATAAAAACTGCTTCCGATCACAATCTGACTTCCATGTTTTTTCCTGTTTTTTCATAGTTTGGCAGTCAAATTGTTTTCATAGTTCTATCATAGCAGGAAGAATGTATGAAATCATTAAAAATTGATTAAAACCTGATAAAGATTTTATTCATTCTGTCATTTCAAGCCTCTTTCCAGATCTCTTTTC
>JAUNPP010000045.1 GCA_030536685.1 Lachnospiraceae bacterium | reverse complement strand
ATCAGAAGAATCAAAAATATCGGAAGGATTAGAGATATTAAAACCGGAAACTTCAAAAGCCGAAAAATCTGTCTCATGTAAGGATCTGGAGAAATCTTCGGATTCCCTGAAATCTACGGCGTTTTTAAAAAACGCGGAAGCTTTAAAACCACAGGAAACTTCAAAACCCCAGGAAGCTTTAAGGGACGCGGCTTCTCAGAGCCATTCAGAACCTTTAAAACCTGCGGCGGTTCCAAAGGTTTCGGAAAAAGCTCCGGAACCGTTTGAAAAGAGACGGATGGAGCAGCTGCTTCGGGAGGAAAGAGCAGATTATGAGGAAGCGCAGGCTGTGGATATACACCAGCAGAATTTATTTGAAGATAAGCTGCTGACAGTGGATACGGTGTCACAGATAAAGCTGGCCGGACAGATTTTTGATACATACTGGATTGTACAGTATCAGGACAATTTTATGATTATCGACCAGCATGCGGCACATGAAAAAGTGCTGTACGAATCGATTATCAAACGGCTGAAAACACAGGAATATACGACGCAGCAGATGAATCCTCCATCGATCATCAGTCTGACGCCAAGACAGCAGGAGCAGTATCAGGAGGTTCTGCCCCTTTTAACTGAGATGGGATTTGAAATCGAGCCGTTTGGCGGAAATGAATATGCGGTATATGGAATGCCGGATAATCTGGTAGGTGTGACGCCGGAGGCGCTTCTGGATGAAATCCTGGAAACTGCGGGTGAGAGAGGGCGGATAACGCCGGAATCGGTATATGAAAAAGCCGCTTCTCTGGCGTGTAAAGCAGCAATCAAGGGAAATCAGCGTCTTTCAAAAGCGGAGGCAGAGCAGCTGATCGCCGATCTGGTTTTGCTGGAAAATCCCTACACCTGCCCGCATGGACGCCCCACCATGATAAAAATGACAAAATATGAGCTGGAGAAGAAATTTAAGAGAGTCTTATAAGCGAAAGGAGACAACATGAAAAAGCCTCTGGTAATACTTACAGGCCCTACAGCCGCTGGAAAAACTGCATTATCGATCAAACTTGCCAAACAGATTCAGGGTGAAATCATCAGTGCGGATTCCATGCAGGTGTACCGCCGCATGGATATCGGTTCTGCAAAAATCACTTCTGAAGAAATGGAAGGCGTTCCTCACCATCTGATTGATGTGTTGGAGCCGGAGGAAGAATTTAATGTGGTCGTTTTTCAGCAGCTGGCGCGCCGTGCCATGGAAGAAATCTATGAAAGAAATCATATTCCAATCATTGTAGGAGGAACCGGATTTTACATCCAGGCGATATTGAATGACATTGCATTTACGGAAACGGAAAATGACGGGGCATACAGACAGCAGCTTGAGCAGCAGGCAAAAGAAGGCGGAGCCCAAAAACTTCATGAACAGCTGGCAGAGGTAGATCCTAAAGCAGCCCTTGAAATCCATCCGAATAATATAAAACGTGTGATCCGGGCTCTGGAATTTTATAAAGAAACAGGGACAAGGATTTCAGAACATAATGAAGAACAGAGGAAAAAGGATTCACCGTATAATTTTGCTTATTTTGTATTGAATATGGACCGCCAGAGACTTTATGAGCGGATTGATCTGAGAGTGGATCAGATGCTTTTAGATGGTCTGCTGGAAGAAGTGAAGCATTTAAAGGAAGAGGGATGTCATGCAGATATGGTTAGCATGCAGGGACTTGGCTATAAGGAGATTCTGAGCTATCTTCAGGGAGAATGCAGTCTTGAGGAAGCCGTTTATATTCTCAAGCGTGACACCAGACATTTTGCGAAAAGACAGCTGACATGGTTTCGCAGGGAACGTGAGGTCTGCTGGATAGAACGTGAAAAATATGATAATGATGAAACACAGATGCTTAATGCTATGTTGAAAATATTAAAAGAAAAAGAAATCATATAGGAGAAACACAGGATAATGAGCAATGCAGATTTAACAAAAAAAATGACAGATTTATATACTTCTATGGGGCTCTCTGAAAAGGTGCTTGCGCTGGGAAGAGAAGCGGAGGAAGCACTTGCAGAGCGTTTTAAGGAAATTGATGAGGTTGCGGAATTTAACCAGATGAAGGTGTTAAATGCAATGCAGGAATGCCGTGTGGCAGAGCAGCATTTTGCGACTTCTACAGGATACGGCTATAATGATGACGGCCGGGATACGCTGGAAAAGGTGTATGCGAAAACATTTCATACGGAGGACGCGCTGGTACGGGCACAGATCACCTGTGGAACACATGCGCTGCACCTGGCTCTTTCTGCGAATTTAAGACCCGGTGATGAGTTATATTCTCCTGTAGGAAAACCCTACGATACACTGGAGGAGGTAATCGGCATCCGCCCTTCTGTCGGCTCTCTTGCAGAGTACGGCGTGACTTATGCTCAGACGGATCTTCTTCCTGATGGAAGCTTTGACTGGGAAAATATCCGTAAATCCATTCATGAGCGGACGAAGCTGGTGACGATTCAGCGATCCAAAGGATATGCCAGCCGCCCTACACTTTCCGTGGAACGGATTGGCGAGCTGATTCGTTTTATAAAAGAAATCAAACCGGATGTAATCGTAATGGTAGATAACTGTTATGGAGAATTTATTGAAACCAGAGAACCTTCTGATGTAGGAGCCGACATGATCGTAGGTTCCCTGATCAAGAATCCCGGCGGCGGCCTGGCTCCGGTAGGCGGTTATATTGCGGGCCGCAAAGACTGTATTGAGCGCTGCGCATACCGCCTGACTTCACCGGGACTGGGAAAAGAGGTTGGTGCAAGCCTGGGACTGAACCAGACCTTTTTCCAGGGCTTTTTTATGGCTCCAACCGTCTCTGCAGGAGCACTGAAGGGCGCGATTTTTGCAGCATATATCTATGAAAAGCTGGGATTTCATGTAATTCCGGATTCCAAAGAAAGCCGCCATGATATTATCCAGGCGGTAGAGCTGCAGACAGCAGAAGGTTTAAAGGCATTCTGCAAGGGAATTCAGATGGCTGCGCCCGTAGACAGCTTTGTGCTGCCTGAGCCGTGGGCAATGCCCGGATATGATTCTGAGGTCATTATGGCGGCAGGCGCATTTGTTCAGGGTTCCTCCATTGAACTGAGCGCGGATGGCCCGCTGCGTCCGCCGTATGCAGTATTTTTCCAGGGCGGACTGACATGGAATCATGCACGTTTTGGAATTTTGATGTCTGTGCAGCAGATGAAGGAAGCCGGTTTAATTACTGTTTAAAAGAGTGTTAAGATTCAGTCTGGTTTTTGTTATGAAATTTTAAGAATCGTAAAAGATTTATGAAGACGGAACTTTATCTATACTTTTATGCAGAATTATGTTAAAATATATAGGCCTGTAAGATTATATATGACACATGACAGATAAGCCTGAAGATGAGATTGAAGCATATAACGATGAAAGATTTTCCGGTTTCGGAGCGTCCGTATGAAAAATGTATGGACAAAGGAGCGGCATCGCTGAGTGATGCGGAGCTTCTGGCGGTTATTTTAAAAAATGGAACCAGAACGAGGACTTCGGTTGAGGTTGCGAGGGAAATCCTGATGCTGTGCGGCGATGATGGCCATATTGGAAATCTGAAAAAACTGACAGCGGCGCAGCTGATGCAGATAGACGGGATCGGAAAGGTAAAAGCAGTTCAGCTTCAGTGTCTTGCCGAGCTTTGCAGCAGGATGTCCGGGGATGTTTATAAGGAGCGCCAGCTGTTTAATTCACCTGAGAGAATTGCCGCATATTATATGAGGTCTTTGGGCGGATTGGAGCAGGAGGAGATGCATCTGGTATTTCTCGACACGAAAAACCGCAGAATCCAGGAGGTGCTTCTGACCCGGGGAACCGTCAATGCTTCTCTGCTTTCCACCAGAGAGCTGTTTTTGGAAGCTCTGCGTCACTGTGCCGTGCATGTGGTTATGGTTCACAATCATCCGAGCGGGGACCCGGCTCCCAGTGCAGAGGATATTGCCGTAACAAAAAAAGTAAAAGAAGCAGGTGAATTACTGGATATTTTGCTGCTGGATCATATTATTATCGGTGCTGACCGGTATTTCAGTATGAAATCAGCAGGATATCTATAAATTATTCTATTTATTAAAAAGGTAAGGTTGCAAATGGAAGAAAAAAAGGAAGTTAACCGCCCGCTCAGATTTACACTGACAGGGTTAACGGTATTGTTTATCCTTCTGATTGGGGTATCCATATTCAGAGGGAGTTCTGTCAACAGTGTTCAGTCGGTAGTGAAGTCCGTTCTGATGCCTATGCAGGAGGGAATTAACAAAACCGGTTCAGCCATTTTGGATGCAGTAACCAATGTGGAGTCGCTCCGAAGGGCACAGACGGAGAATCAGAAGCTGAAAGAGAAGATTCTTTCGCTGGAACAGGAAATCGGTCTGATGCAGCAGGATAAGTATGAGATTGACAATTACAGAAAGCTTTTTGAACTGACAAATCAATATGAGGATTATGAGATGACAGGGGCCAATGTAATTGCAAAGGACTCTGGTAACTGGTTCCATTCTTTCATTATTGACAAAGGAACCAATGATGGTCTGGCTGTAGATATGGCGGTACTGGCCCAGGGCGGCCTGGCAGGCATCATTACCTCGGTAGGGCCTTCTTCTGCCAGAGTAATGTCGATCATTGATGACAGCAGTAACATTACTTCCATGTCCATGAGTACGAAGGAGCGCTGTATGATATCAGGCGATCTGGAATTATACGAAGATGGAAGGATGCGTATTATGTATGTAGACAAGGATTCCGGTATTGCAGAAGGCGACAAGATGGTAACCTCCAATATCAGTACGAAGTACCTTCCGGGACTTCTGATCGGATATGTGGATAAGCTGGAGACGGATGCCAACAATATGACCAAATCAGGTACGATCATCCCCTATGTGGATTTCAGTCATCTTGATACGGTGCTGGTTATTACGACACTGAAGAATAATGGTGATGATATTAAAAAATAACCAGGTACTGGCGAAAGAACCGGTGTTTCAAAGGCCGGACAGCCAGTCAGAACGAAAGGGGCATGATTTATGAAGAAATATGGATTGATGTTTGGTTTTATAACAGCAGTTTTCCTGATTCAGATCAATGTATTTCCTTCGATAGATATGATTCACATTTCACCCAATCTGCTGATCATTGTAATTGCAGGCTACGGTTTGTCGAAAGGACATAAGGAGGGGCTGATTGCCGGTATTTACTGCGGAATCCTGATGGATTCGGTTTACGGAAACATACTGGGGTATTATGTTCTGCCATACATGTATATCGGTTACATCTGCGGATATTTCCGGAAATATCTGTATGATGACAATTATATTACGCCTGCGCTGCTTTGCGGAGCGAGTGATCTGGCGATGGGGATCTATATCTTCGTTTTTAGCTTTGCGCTTCGCAACCGGCTGAATATTGGATTTTATCTGTGGCATATTATGCTGCCGGAGGTAATCTATACGGTGATTATTTCGCTGATATTGTTCCGGGTTCAGATCATCGTGAATAAAAAGATTGATATTTGGGTTAAGAAAAGAGGCAGAAGAATTGTTAAGAAATCTATGGAGTAATTTGCTGTATCAGTTGAAAAGCTTCCTGACTTCCCGGCTGTTTGTGGTGAGTATATTGTTCGTGGTGATGTTCGGAACACTGATCATGCGTCTCTTTACGCTGCAGATCGTAGAAGGAGAAAGCTATCAGAAGGAATATCAGCAGACAAGTACGAAGACGGTTGAGGAAGGCTATACCCGTGGTACGATTTATGATAGGAAGGGCAGAAAATTAGCTTACAATAAGCTTGCGTATTCTGTCGGAGTTGTTGATGACGGCTCTTATACAGCTTATGAGAGAAATCTTATGATCATCAGACTGATCGAAATTCTGGATGATCACAAAGAGGAGTATTCCCCTGCGCTGTCCATCGCTCTGAAAAAAGGAAAGTATGTATTTACAACGACATCTGAGCGTGCTCTGAGCCGTTTTTTACAGGATGTGGGAGTTTATAGTAAAGAAAAAAGCAGTATTGAGAATATGAACCAGCCGCTTAGCTGGTACACACCGGAATACGTGGTGGAAAAGCTTGCTGACCGGTATGGAGCAGGGATTACGATTGTGAATGGCCGGAAAGAGGAAACCTATGAGCTGGATAAGGAAACCCTGTTAAAGCTGTGCGATATCCGTTATGCGCTATCCTTAAATTCCTACAGGAAGTATGTTCCGGCAATCATTGCTTCTGACGTATCTGAAGAAACGGTTTCCGATATCATGGAGCATGAATATGATCTTGATGGAGTATCGATTGAAACGGAATCCATTCGAACCTACGCAGGTGCAGAGTATTTTGCCCATATCATCGGATATACGGGCCAGGTTTCGGTAGATGATCTGGACTCACTGGATGATTCCTATGCAGCAGGAGACATTATCGGTAAAACCGGTATCGAATCAAGCTATGAAGAGGTGCTGAAGGGCGTTAAGGGCAGCAAAAAGCTGGTTGTAGATAATCAGGGAATCGTCCGAAGCGTTGAAAGTGAAACGGAAGCCCAGGCCGGGAATGATGTTTATCTGACAATCGACAAAAACCTGCAGACTGCGGTGTACAATCTGCTGGAACAGCATCTTGCAGGTGTTCTGGTTTCCAAAATCGTTAATCACGATGTGGTGATCACCCCGAATACGGTATCTTCTGAAATTATGATCCCGGTAAAGGATGTGTATTTTCAGCTGATCAATAATAATGTTTTATCAATGGAGGAATTTTCAGATAAGGACGCATCCTCCACTGAGAGAAATATGTACCAAAAGTATGAGTCAAAAAGAAATCAGATGCTTACTTCCGTCTGTGATATTCTTCTGGATGAATACAGCAAGCCGAATACCTCATACAGCGAGGATGAAGAAGATAGTTTGAATTATATCTACAGCTTACTGGAATCAAAGGAAATCCTGAAAAAAGAGAGCATCGACAAGACGTCGGATCTGTACAAAAAGTGGACCGCTGATGAAATCAGTCTGCGCAGCTTTCTGGTATCTGCTCTGACGGAGGGATGGATTGATGTCACAAAATTAAATCTGGATAATCGTTATGCTGATACGGAAAAAACCATGAGCGCCCTGGTAGAAACTGTGAGGGAAATTCTTACGGAGGACGAGGCATATGCAAAAAGGATTTATCGTTATCTGATCGATTCCGAAGCAATAAGCGGTTCGGAGCTGTGTGTTGCCTTATTTGACCAGAAGGTACTGAAGTATGACGAGGGAGATTATAACAGCCTTCTTGCCGGCGGCTCAGCATATGGTTTTATAAAAGAAAAGATTTCCAAAATCGAGATCACACCGGCTCAGCTGGCGCTTGATCCCTGTTCCGGTTCTGTTGTTATGACGGATACCAAAACAGGCGAGGTTCTGGCTCTTGTAACTTATCCCAGTTACGACAATAACAAACTTACTTCGGACAATACTTACTTTACACAGCTGAATCAGGATTTGTCCAAGCCACTTTACAGCAGAGCAACGCAGACCAGAACTGCCCCCGGTTCCATCTTTAAGCCGATCACAGGTCTGGCGGGAATGAAAGAAGGCGTTTTGGGCGTTACGGAGCAGATTCAGACAGCGTCTGATGGAATATTCAGAGAAGCCGGATATGAACTTGCCTGTTCAGTTGCGCCAAACAATCATGGCAAGCTGGCAATTCCGACTGCGCTTGAAAAGTCCTGTAACTATTTCTTCTCAGAGGTAGCTTACCGTATGTCTCTTGGTTCCAATAAAAACTACAGTGAAGCAAGAGGTCTTGCAAAGCTGCAGAAATACAGTAAGATGTTTGGTCTGGGCGAAAAGTCCGGTATTGAAATTTCTGAAATTTCACCCAAGGTTACGGATGAAGCGGTTATTCCTTCTGCGATTGGTCAGGGTACACATTCCTACACCAATACACAGATCAACCGTTACGCGACGGCGCTTGCAACCCGTGGGGAGGTTCTGGATCTGAATCTGGTCAGAAAAACAACGGATCCGCAGGGCAACACACTGGAAAAGAGCAAAAAGGATGTAATAAACCGGCTTGACTTTACAACCGAACAGTGGAATGCCGTATATCAGGGTATGTATAATGCAGTAAATAACAATTTAAAATACAAGGGCTGGTTCAGTAAACTGGATGTTGGCGTGGCCGGAAAGACAGGTACGGCTCAGGAGGATAAAAAACGTGGTAATCATGCGAATTTTATCTGCTTTGCTCCGTATGACTCGCCGGAGGTGGCAGTCAGCGTGTCCATGCCTTACGGTTATACAGCAGCAAATTCCGTATCAGTAGCCAGTGATGCGCTGGCATATTATTATGGAAAACTGGATTTGAAAACAATTATGAGCCGCAATGCTTCTGTTGCGACGGGAACCGATCCGGCAGATTGATGAGTACACAGGAGGCGTTATGAAACAGTCGGTTATCATAAAAGGTAATATTAGCAAGGGTGCAAAAGGGGTTACGGTTATTCTCGATCCCCAGGAGCCCTTTAAAGAGCTGAAAAAGCATGTAGCTGAGAAATTCAGGGAGCTTTCTGATTTTCTGAAGCAGAGCCGGATGGCGGTTGCATTTGAGGGCAGAGAACTGACTCTGCCTCAGCAGCAGGAGCTTCTGGATGTTATAACAGAGAATTCAGAAATAGAGATTCTGTATCTGATGGAGGAAAATCCGCAGAAGGAACGTGCTTATGAGCAGCAGATTGCCGCAGCTTTACAGGCGGAACAGCAAAAAACTGCGGAAAATATGTTTTACAAAGGAACGCTGCGCTCCGGTCAGGTAGTAGAATCTGAGTCCAGCGTTGTAATTATCGGTGATGTGAATCCGGGAGGAAAGGTAGTATCAGGAGGAAACATCATCATTCTGGGAGCTCTTAAGGGAGTGGCATGTGCCGGAATAACAGGAAACAGGCAGGCATTCGTGGTGGCGCTGGAGATGAAGCCGACGCAGATACGAATTGATAATATTGTAGCGAAATGCGGAGATGTTCCGGCTCCAAAAAGCCGTATCCGCAAAAAGAAAACAGTGGATGAAACACCGAAAATAGCTGTTTTGCGGGAGGATAATATTTTTATAGAGAATCTTGACAGAGAAACCCTTTCTTCTTTGGATCTCTCTTAAAAACAGCTGGAAATTAGCAGATACATCGGTTACAATAGAAGTAATTTACATGGTAAAATTGCCTGTTTGAAAAATTGAGTATGGATGGAGGATGAACTCATGGGAGAAGTCATAGTAGTAACTTCCGGTAAAGGCGGCGTTGGCAAAACCACAACAACAGCAAATGTAGGCACAGGACTTGCAATGCTGAATAAAAAGGTTGTATTGGTTGATACGGATATTGGATTAAGAAATCTGGATCTGGTTCTCGGGCTGGAAAACCGTATCGTATATACACTGGTTGATGTAATAGAAGGAAACTGCCGTTTAAAGCAGGCTTTGATCAAGGATAAGCGTTATGATAATCTTTATCTGCTTCCCTGTGCGCAGACAAGAGAAAAAACAGCGGTAAACCCGGAGCAGATGAAGGCACTGACAGATGAACTGAGAAATGAATTTGATTATGTATTTCTGGATTGTCCTGCGGGGATCGAACAGGGCTTTCGAAATGCAATTGCCGGAGTGGACAGAGCGCTGGTAATTACAACTCCGGAGGTTTCTGCAATCCGTGATGCAGATCGTATCATCGGTCTGCTGGAAGCCAATGGTGTTTCCAATAATGCCCTGATCGTAAACAGGATTCGCATGGATCTGGTGAAAAAGGGTGAGATGATGTCAATCGATGATGTAGTGGATGTACTTGCTATTAATCTGATCGGCGCAGTACCGGATGATGAGAATATTGTAATTGCTACGAATCAGGGTGAGCCTTTGGTAGGACGTGAGGATACTCTTGCCGGAAAAGCTTACATGAATATTTCCAAGCGGGTTATTGGAGAAGAAATTCCGCTGATGAATCTGGATGAAGGAAACAGCTTTTGGAAGAGACTGCGCGATCTGTTCCGGGGTTGATTAGAAGGGAGTATTCGATATGAATTTACTGGATTTTTTCCGGAAGAAACCGACTTCCGGTTCAGTTGCAAAGGATCGGCTTCAGCTTTTGCTGGTATCTGACCGTTCAGCCTGCTCTCCTGAGATGATGCAGGCGATCAGAGATGATATTATTGCCGTAATTTCAAAATATATGGATGTTGATATGAATGATATCAATATTGAACTGACAACAACAGAAGTAGATGGTTCCAGAAAAGCAGTACCTACATTATATGCCAATATTCCGATCAAGGATGTAAAAAGAGAGAAGGAAAAACCTCAATAATGTTTGCATTTCAAAAATATAAGTTCAGATATTTTAACTTTAAATTACTGCTTTTTATCTCCTTTCTGTCAGTTGTGGGAATTTTAATCATTCGGAGTGCAACTATGAGCACAGGTGAAGAATCTACCTATATGAAGCAGATCATGGGTGTTGCGATTGGCATGACAGCCATGCTGATCGTTTCTATGATTGATTATCACTGGATCATGAAGATGTATCTCGTGGTTTATATCGGGATTATCGGAATTCTAATGCTGACTCGTTTTACTCCGCTTGGAACTTCAGCCGGTACCGGTGCGATTCGTTGGATCGATATCGGTCCGATTCGGCTGCAGCCCTCGGAATTTGCCAAGGTGGCAATGGTTGTTGTACTGGCAAGGTTTTTTGAGATTTATCAGGAACGGATCAATGCTCTGGCAACGGTGGCTTTGAGCGCCCTGGTAGTGGGGATTCCTCTGCTGCTGATCATGGCTCAGCCGGATCTGTCGACCTCGCTGGTCATTGTGTTTCTATTCGTTGTTATGATATTTACAGCTAAAATCAGCTATAAATGGATTGCAGGCGTATTGGGAGTGGTTATGCCGTTTGCGCTTACATTTGTTTTTCTGGTAGAAAGAGATATGCTTCCCATTTTGAAGAACTATCAGAGAAACAGGGTTCTGTCTTTCCTGCATCCGCAGGATTATCCGGATCTTGCAAGACAGCAGATGGCTTCTATCATGGCTATCGGCTCAGGCGGTCTGTACGGAAAGGGGCTTTTTAATGAAAGTCTGGATTCCGTTAAGAACGGCGATTATCTGATGGAGGAGGATACGGACTTTATTTTTGCAGTTGCTGGTGAAGAACTTGGTTTTGCAGGCTGCTGTTTGGTTATTGCAATTTTGTTTTTAGTTGTGGTAGAATGTATTTTAACAGCAAATCGGGCACAGGATACAGCCGGTCGTCTGGTTGCTGCCGGAATTGCTGCGCAGATTACGTTTCAGAGCTTTGTAAATATTGGAGTTGCTACGTTTATTCTGCCTAATACCGGTTTGCCGCTTCCTTTTATCAGCGCAGGTCTGAGTTCGCTGTTGAGCGTATTTATAGGCGCAGGCATGATATTGAATATAGGAATGCAGCGAAAAAGAGATTTGAATTAAGAAAATTATGGAAGAAGATTAGCTATGAAAGAAAGAAATTTAATCTTCGGGAGGAATACAAAATGAATATTGGACTCATCGCACATGATTCAAAGAAAAAATTAATGCAGAATTTTTGTGTAGCATACAGAGGAATCATGAGTAAAAACGAATTATATGCTACAGGGACAACCGGAAGACTGATTGAAGAAGTTACAAATCTGAATGTTCATAAGTTTCTGGCCGGACATCTTGGCGGTCAGCAGCAGCTTTCCGCGCATATTGAGCAGAATCTGATCGATCTGGTGATTTTCCTCAGAGATCCCCTGTCTCCCAAGTCTCATGAGCCGGATGTGAACAATGTAGTAAAAATCTGTGATATGCACAATATCCCCCTGGCTACAAATCTGGCTACAGCGGAGCTTCTGATCAAAGCTTTGGACAATGGAGACCTGGATTGGCGGGAGGTTTACAAATAGAGACCTGCGCGGATACAATAACAAATGACGGAGCAGAGCAAAGATATGAAAAAAAACAGATTCATTGCTGTTCTAATGGCAATTGCGCTTCTTGGAACCGGATGTGGATTTATGAAGGAAGATGTGCTGCTTGCGAATAAGCACGGTTTTTCAAAGGATGCGGCGGCTGTTTCATCTTTTACGGAAGGGAAAGCTCTTTGGGCAGGTACCGAATTGTGTATTCCCAAAGATACAGCTGATGCTGAAGATGAAGCAGTCAGTGCAGGTGCTGCGCTGTTGTTTCACCTTGATAAGCCTGAAGCAGTGTATGCTAAAAATGTATATCAGGAGATGAATCCTGCAAGCATTACGACTTTATTTACTGCATATGTAATCCTGCAGAGCAGAGAATTGTCGGATGTAGTTACTGTAACTGCGGATGAGCTTGCGAATCTGCAGCATACATCGACAATCGGTCTGAAAGAGGGCGATCAGCTGACTGTGGAGCAGCTGCTCTACGGCATGCTTTTGTGCTCCGGTGTGGATGCGGCGAATGTTCTGGCTGTAGATACAGCCGGCAGCAAAGCCGGATTTGTCCGACAGATGAACAAAGCTGCAAAAGAACTGGGATGTGTAGATACACAGTTTCAGAATGCCAACGGGCTGACCGAATGGGGACATTATACAACTGCGTATGATATTTATCTGGTGGTTCATAAGCTGATAGAAGATGAGCGGTTTATGAAAATAATATCACAGGATGCGTTTAAAGCAGAATATCGGAATGCGGAAGGCGGAGTGTGCGAGGAGACTTATCTGTCTACGGTCCGCTATAAAGAGCAGGGAATCACCCGGCTGGGCTCTCTGAATGTAATTGGAGGAAAAACCGGAACAACCAGCTCGGCGGGGCATTGTCTGGCACTGATCCTGAACAGCGATTCAGGCGACCGATATCTGGCTCTTGTACTGAAAGCGAAGAGCAGAGACAGCTTATATGAACAAATTGAACATATTGTAAAGAAAAATTAAAAATAATGTTGTGTTTCTATGGGATTTGTACTATAATTAATTAATGCAGGACATAGTTGTATGTAACATTTTGAATAATGTTCAGATAAAGATAAAACTACCTAAAGGAGGGGATTGCTATGGTTCAGATTATAGCCGGAACAAAAGGAAAAGGAAAGACAAAGATTCTCCTTGAAAAGGCCAATTCAGCAATCAAAGAAGCAAAAGGTTCTGTTGTTTACCTGGATAAAAACACAAAACACATGTACGAACTGAATAATAAAGTTCGGTTAATTAATGTTATGGATTATTCTGTAAAGTCATGTGAAGCATTTGTTGGTTTTATTTGCGGTATTGTAGCTCAGGATCATGATCTGGAAATTATGTTTTTGGACAGCTTCCTGAAACTTGCATATCTGGAAGGACAGGATATTACAGATACCATTGTAACTTTGGATGAGATTGGTAAAAAGTACGGTGTTGATTTTGTAATCAGTGTTTCTATGGACAAAAAAGAACTTACTGATACTGTTCTGCCTTTTGTTTCAGATGCATTATAGGTTTCAGTTTTCACGCAATCAGTTTAAGCGGATTAAGCGAAGCTGAAGATGTGAAGCTGGAGAGCATCGCGCTTTCCATTGTATGTTAATCACAATGGGTACATAGCAATTAAAAGCAGCTGTTGAGTTTTGACAGCTGCTTTTTCCGATTTTTCATAACGTAAAAAAGAGCAGATCTCTTAATTTACCGGGATTCCATAGCTGCAGAACGAATGCGGCCATAGGTACTGATCAGATAGAGTCCGCTTAAGCCTACAGCTGCATAGATGATTCTGCTTATCCAGCTCATATTTCCAAAAAGCCAGGCAACCAGATCAAAGCCGAAGAAGCCGATCAGTCCCCAGTTAATGGCTCCGATAATCGTGATTGTCAGTACGGTATAATCGAGTCCGCGTGTATCCATATTTGCCTCCTGTCAGTAGCTATAAGTTGTCACATGGGTATTTTGCGCGTTAATATAAAAATTATACATTTTTAATTTTTTCATATTGAACTTTATGAATTGATTCATTATAATATAATAGCGGAAAATTGAAGTCCTGTATTCAAGGATAAAAAGGATATTCAGCTGCAGACATAATGCATTGTCGGATGCAGATGGGAGGTTAGGATGGCAAAAAAGAAGATTAAAGTACTGCCTGTCAGGCGTCTTAATATTGTTCATCTGATTTTTATATTTTTTTTCATCTATATGGTTATTATGGTGGGAAGATATGTTGCAAAAGAGGATATAAAGGTTTGTGAAGTCACAGAAGGTTCTTTGACACAGAACCATAATTATACAGGACTTATTCTGAGAACGGAAACTCTGGTCAGTGCAAAGGAAGACGGATATATTAAATGCTATGCAGGTGACGGAGATCGTATCAGCAAAAATGGTGTGCTGTTTGCATTGGACAAAACAGGCAGTGATGTTCAGAATTCCGGAAGCGGCACACAGAGCAGTATTTCAAAGGAACAGTATCGCTCACTTAGAAAGTATCTGAACCATTTTGGGACGGCCTACAGCGGACAGAATTATACGGATGTGTACTCTTTCAAAGATCAGCTGACAACTGTTCTGTATGGAATTGAACAGCAGGAGGCAGGCGAGCAGGGGGAGAAATCCAAACTGCAGCTGCAGGAATCGGATGTGAGCGGGGTGGTCTACTTTACCATGGACGGACTTGAGAATCTGTCGGCAGATAAGGTTACCAGGAAAAGCCTTGAGAATATTACGCTTTCCGGTTCAAGAGTTTTAAGCGGCGATTTTGTAAAGGCAAAAAGTCCTGTCTGTAAGGTGATCTCGGATGAGGAATGGTCGATTCTGATTCCCATAACGGATGTGGATGCAAAGTATTATGCGGACAAGACGTCGGCAAAGGTAATACTGACTGATATTGATGCGGAAGTTACTGCCGGTATCGAGGTTTATGAAGATGCGGATGGCAAAAAACTGGCTAAACTGGTTTTGAATGACTATATGTCATCTTATGCGGCAGACCGTCTGATCAGTTTTCAATTAGCCAAACCGGTTGTCTCCGGCTTAAAGGTGCCGAAAACAAGTGTGGTGAACAATGAACTGTTTGTTATTCCCGTTTCCTATGGACGCAAATCAGAAAGCAGCAATGAAGTGAAGTTTTACAGAAAAAAAGAGGGAAGTTCCGAGAGAGAAGTGATTACTCCTGCAATCAGCTATGTAGATAATAAGTTCTATTATATAGATGATCCGGGCGTGCAGGAAGGGGATATGATTCTTAAAGTGAAAACGGACGGAACTGTTCAGGGAAATGGTTATCCGATCAAAGAAAGAGAGACTCTGAAAGGCATCTATAATGTCAATAAAGGGTATGCGATTTTTGAGGTGGTAGACATTTTAGATGAGAATGACTCTTACTGTATTGTAAAGGGCGGCACAGTATATGGACTTGCCGTATATGATCATATTGTTTTAAACGCATCGACGGTAGATGAAGATGATTTACTTTATTAAAATTCTGTGTTATAGTTATAGTTATTATAATCAAAAGAATGAGAATGATTTTTTGAAATAAAGATTCATAAGGGGTTTGCTATATGGCTAATTTAATTGAAAGAATAATGGATTTTATGAAGCTTTCATACGATGAAGATTATGATGAGGATGAAGAAGAATTGTATGAAGAGCCTGCCAAAAACAGAGAGAAAAAGAACAGAGATACAGAAAAAGAAGAATCATTTCGCCAGAAAGAGACCCGGAAAGATTCAGCAAAAGAACGCTCTGTAAAAAAAGAACAGCGGGCTTCGGGCTATCAGGCAGCTTCCAGAATGGAAAAAGGGCCTGTTCGTCATGCTTCAAATGTTTCTGTGATCGGAGGAGGAAATAACATGGAATCTGAAATTGTATCAATTCGTCCAAAGGATGATAAAGCAAGACAGGAGATTGGTGACCGTCTCCTGGAAGGAAAAACAGTACTGATTAATCTCGACGGACTTGAGCTGGATGTAGCTCAGCGTATTGTAGATTTTACATTTGGTGTTTGCTATGCAATTAAAGGGGATATGAAGTTTCCTTCCAAGTATCTTGTAGTTGCGGTTCCGGATGAGGTTGGTTTAAGCGGTGCTTTTGAGAATGCAGGAGATGCTTCTGCTCAGAGGACACAGAGTTCAAAGTTTCCGTTTGACAATTAGCAGAGGAGCCCGCTTCATACATTGAAGTTTCGCAAAATACATATAGGATAAGCAGGAAAAGCTGCCGCCGGCAGCTTTTTTGCAGCTGTTCAGTTGCATTTTAATATCATGAGAAAGGAATAAAGACAATCAATGATTACTGTGCATTATGAGAAAAAGCCGATTTATGATATTTATATAGAAGAAAACTATGACCGGCTGAAAGAGGCTTTCGGTTCTCTGAAGGGTATTGAAAAGAAAAAAGTTTGTATTGTCAGTGAGACGACGGTTGCACCTCTTTATCTGGAGGAAGTAAAAAAAGCGGCAGAGGCAGCTTTTCTTCATGCAACGGAATTTGTATTTCCTGCCGGAGAGGCATATAAGAATCTGGAAACGGTACAAAATCTGTATGAACATCTGATCTTGAATCATTTTGAAAGAGGCGACATGCTGATTGCGCTGGGTGGAGGAGTGACCGGTGATCTGACCGGTTATGCGGCTGCTACGTATCTGAGAGGAATTGATTTTATTCAGATGCCAACGACATTATTATCACAGGTGGACAGCAGCATCGGCGGAAAAACAGGTGTTGATTTTAAATCCTACAAAAACATGGTGGGAGCTTTTCATCAGCCCGCGCTGGTCTATATGAACCTGAGTACCTTAAAAACTCTTACCGAAAAGCAGTATAATGAGGGTATGGGAGAAATCATCAAACATGGTCTGATCAAAGACCATACGTATTATCAGTGGCTTTCTGAACATATGGATGCAATTTTAAAACGTGATCTGTCTGTTTGCCGGGATATGATTGCTGTAAGCTGTGATATTAAGAGAAAAGTGGTAGAGGAAGATCCCAGGGAAAAAGGAGAACGGGCGCTGCTGAATTTTGGTCATACGCTGGGACATGCAGTAGAAAAGGTAAGTGATTTTCGTTTGCTCCATGGCGAATGTGTTGCTTTGGGATGTGTTGCCGCCTCCTTTATTTCATGGAAAAGAGGAATGATCACCGAAAAGCAGTATCTGGATATTCGAGATACTTTTGAAAAAGCGCAGCTTCCCGTAAAGGTGGATGGAATTGATTTGTCGGAGGCGATGGAGGCAATGCGTCATGACAAAAAAATGGAAGCCGGAAGGATTAAATTTATCCTGTTAAAGCAGCCGGGAGAAGCTGTGATCGACCAAACGGTAGACCGCAGTGAAATGGAAGAGGCTTTAAAGGTGATTATTGCAGGAGGTACAGATGAATAAAACCGTAACCTGTCTGAAGGCGATAGCAGCGCTGTTAGTACTGCTTTTTCTGGATCAGCTGACCAAACAGCTTGCAGCCACCCATCTGTATCAGCAAAAGCCCATTGAAATTCTTCCGGGAATCTTCGAACTGCGTTTTCTGATGAACAAAGGAGCAGCTTTTGGAATTCTGCAGAATCATCAGTATTTTTTTGTAGCGCTGACCAGCCTGATCGTATGTATTCTTATTTATATCTTTTTTCGGATTCCTGCGGTTTCGAGGTACATGCCGATAAAAGCACTGCTGGTGCTGTTAACGGCAGGGGCAATCGGCAATTTTGTTGACCGCATCCGACTTGGATATGTAATTGATTTTCTTTATTTTAAGCTGATTGATTTCCCGATATTTAACGTGGCTGACTGCTATGTGGTGGTTTCTGTTATCCTGCTGGCAATTCTGGTTCTTTTCTACTATAAGGAGGAAGAGATGGATGAGCTTGCTGAAAAACTGAAACCGGGAAAGAAACAGCAGTATTAAAGTTCCGGAGGGAAAGATGAATCAATATTGTTTTCTTGCCGATCAAAATGCGGAAAATGAACGAATTGATAAGTATCTGACCGATTATCTGCAGAAGCATTCGCGCTCTTTCCTGCAGAAACTGATAAAAGACGGACAGGTATTTGTAAATGGTAAGGCTGTAAAGAGCAATTACCGGATTAAAGAGGAGGACCGTATTGAGCTAACGGTGCCCGAACCTTTACAGACGGATATTCTTCCGGAAAATCTGAATCTGGAGATTGTTTATGAGGATGATTCTGTACTGGTAGTAAACAAGCCCAAGGGAATGGTGGTGCATCCTTCTGCGGGGCATGCGTCGGGAACGCTTGTAAATGGACTGATGTTTCATTGCAGAGACAATCTTTCCGGCATCAATGGCGTGCTTCGCCCGGGAATTGTTCATCGAATTGATATGGATACGACCGGTCTGCTGATCGTTTGTAAAAATGACCAGGCACACAACTGTATTGCTGCTCAGCTGAAAGAACATTCCATTACAAGAAGGTATCATGCGCTGGTGAAAGGCCGTTTCAAAGAAATGGAAGGAACTGTTCATGCTCCAATCGGAAGAAATCCTTCAAATCGCCTGAAAATGGCTGTAAATCATCAAAATGGAAAGGATGCGGTTACTCATTACCGCGTATTGGAGCAATATGATTCCTGTGCTTATATCGAGTGCCGTCTGGAGACAGGCAGAACTCATCAGATCAGGGTTCATATGGCCAGTATCGGGCATCCCCTGCTGGGGGACACACTCTATGGAGGTCCTGCAGTAAAAAATGTACAGGGACAGATGCTTCATGCTAAAATCATTGGCTTTATTCATCCGGAAACAGGAGAATATCTGGAATTTAATTCCGAGCTTCCTTCTTATTTTCAGGAAATCAGGGAAAGACTTCAAAAAAGAACGTTGAAAATTTAAAATAAAAGTATAAAAAAACCTCTTTTGCTAATACTGATAACGTCATGTTCCACGGCATAATCTGTTTCAGAGTATGCCCGGATAATGCAGAAGGAGGTTTTTTTATGTTAAACAACAATAACAATAATCACAGTAATCGTATGGATAACAACAATAACAACAATAACACCAACAGCCGCAGCAATGAAGCAAATAATGCTTCCGTTAACCGCAGCAATAACATGAATAACAGTAACCGCATGAATAGCAACGGCCGAAGCAATCAGACGAACAATAACACTGGTAACAGCAACAGTAACAGCAGCCGAAACAATCAGACGAACAATAACACTGGTAATAACAGTAACCGCATGAATAACGACAATCGAAGCAGCCAGGCGAATAACAATATCGGCAACAACAGTAACCGCATGAATAACAACAGCCGAAGCAATCAGACGAACAACAACACTGGTAACAACAGTAACCGCATGAATAACGACAGCCGAAGCAATCAGGCGAATAACAACAACTGTCGTTAAAAAACAGATTTTTTGGGGCCGTCACAGGTTAACTGTGGCGGTTTTTCTGTCATATGATATAACAAAAGAAAAGTTAAGAGTTTTTATGGAATATGTATATCGCCTGCCGGTTCCGCCGTTTTTAAGCGGAGAGGGCGTTAGGGCAGCAATTTTGGATACCGGAATTGTAAATCATCCGGATTTTGAGCATAGAGTTTTGCTGTTTAAGGATTTTGTGCATGGAAAAACTGTTATGTATGATGATAACGGTCATGGAACACACGTAGCAGGTATTCTGGGCGGAAGCGGGCGGATGAGCCGCGGAAAATGTCGTGGAATTGCTCCGAAAGTACAGATCATAGCATTAAAGGTTCTGGATCGTCATGGGAATGGAAGTCTGGATCAGATTTTAAATGCATTGGACTGGCTTTGGGAAAACTTCAGAAAATATGAAATTCGTATTGTAAACATTTCAATTGGTACGCTTCCTGACAGGGAAACGAAGGAAGGTTCTCTGATGATGGAAAAAATCGACCGTCTATGGGATGCAGATCTCTGTATTTTTGCGGCGGCGGGGAATGCGGGGCCTGAAAAAGGCAGCATTACAAGCCCTGGAATCAACCGCAAGATCATAACGGTGGGCTGCTGCGAACCATTTCCGGTTATAGGAAGAGGAAAGAAAATCCAGATACGCTGCTCAGGAAGAGGGCCTGTGCCGGAAAGTTGTGTTATGAAGCCGGAAATTGTGGCATATGGCAAGGATATCTTATCCTGCAATTACCGCTATATGGAAGGGCAGAAGGCCTATGTAAGAAAGAGCGGCACATCCATGGCCGCTCCTATGGCCGCCGGAAGTGCCGCTCTTTTACTGGAACAGTACCCTGGACTTAGCAATGCCCAGGTTAAACTCTGCTTTCATGACAGCTGCCGCAATCTATGGCTGCCCTCCAATCAGCAGGGCTGGGGGCTGATCCAGCCCGATAAGCTGCTAAAAGCCGGCGCTGCACTTGAAAAACCGGCAGTGCACAGGTAGCGTGATCTGCCGGTATAATCCAACAGTGTGATCAGCCCGTATAATCCGCGGCTTACTCTGCCAGCGTTTCCCACTGTTCATATAAAGCTTCCAGTTTTTCACTGATTTCTTTTTGTTCTGTATTTAATGCGATCAGCCGGGAGGTATTGGTATATACCTCCTCCTGAGTCAGAAGCTCATTGATTTCGTTGTCCCGTTCTTCAAGCTTCTGAATCTCCTCCTCTGTTTTGTGCAAATCATTCTGACGTTTTCGTTCTCTGGCCTGTGCTTCTTTGGCTGCAAGCCACTCCGCTTTGGTATCGGAAGCCTTTTGAGGAGCGGTGTCAGCAGTTTTTAGCTGCGCATCAGCATTCGCCTGGTCTGCAAGAGCAAACTGTTCTGCTGATTTTTCCAGATAATAATCATAATTTCCAAGAAAATTAACAAAATGTCCGTGGTACAGAGACAAAATCCGGGTAGCTGTTTGATTGATAAAATATCGGTCGTGGGAAACGAACAGCACCGTACCTGTATAGTGCGTCAGGGCATTTTCCAGGATTTCTTTGGAAACGATATCCAGATGATTGGTTGGCTCATCCAAAATCAGGAAATTGGCATCGGAGAGCATCAGTTTTGCCAGAGAAAGGCGTCCGCGTTCTCCGCCGCTCAGATCCCGTACCTGTTTAAATACATCATCTCCTGTAAACAGAAATGCTGCCAGAAGATTTCGTATCTCGGTATTTGTCATGGAAGGAAATTCATCGCCAAGTTCATCGAACAGGCTTTTATCTTCATTTAAGAGCTGCTGTTCCTGATCGTAATAACCGATATGTACCTTGGAGCCTTCAATGATCTCACCGGAATCGGCAGGGAGCATCTGATTGATCAGTTTCAGCAAAGTGGTCTTTCCGGTGCCGTTATCTCCGATGACAGCAATCCGTTCCCCACGCTTTACCTCAATATTGGCGTTGGAGAAGAGCTTCAGGCTGCCGAAGGATTTGGAAAGCTCTTTAATTGTCAGAACATCATTTCCACTCGTAACCGCAGGGTGAAATTCAATGTGCATGCTGTCATTTAACACCATGGGTTTGTCAAGACGTTCGATTTTATTCAGCATTTTCTCACGGCTTTCAGCGCGCTTGATGGATTTTTCACGGTTAAAGGATTTCAGCTTTGCGATAACCTCTTCCTGATGTTTGATTTCCTGCTGCTGATTCATATAAGCTTTCAGCTCGATTTCACGCATCTGCGCTTTTTTAGCCGAATAATCGCTGTAATTTCCCTTAAACATGGTAACCTTGCCGAATTCAATCTCAATAACCTTGTCAACAATGCGGTTCAGAAAATACCGGTCATGGGATACGATGATAACACTGCCGGAATAATTCAGCAAAAAGGTTTCCAGCCAGGAAATGGAGTTCATATCCAGGTGGTTGGTCGGTTCATCGAGCACGATCACATCAGGCTTGGTAAGCAGAAGCCGTCCCAGAGAAACACGTGTCTTCTGACCTCCGGATAAAGTGCTCACTTTACGGGAAAAGTCTTCCTCTGTAAAGCCAAGGCCTTTTAAAACGCCGGTAACTTCACTTTTGTAGGCATAGCCATCGGCCTGTTCAAAGGCATGAGTTGCTTTACTGTAGCTTTCCAGCAAGGCATTCAGCTCATCCCCCTGTTTATGCTTCATTTCCAGCTCCAGACTGCGGATTTTCTGTTCGAGCAGAAGGATATCGCTGCGGACCTGAAGCAGTGTGTCATATATTGTGTCATCAGAAGTAAAATTCTGATGCTGTGCCAGGTAGCCCAGCGTGCGGCCTTTTGCCAGAATCACTTCGCCGCTGTCAGCCGGTTCTTCCCCAACGATAATTTTTAATAAAGTAGATTTGCCGGCACCATTAATTCCTACAATAGCGGCCTTTTCATGTTCATTGATATGAAAAACGGCATCATTTAAAATAGAAGTGGTACCGAAGGATTTATTAATATGGCTGCATGAAAGAATCATACAAACACCTCACTTTCAATTTGTAATTTCATTGAAAACAGGACATACTTTTTAAGTATAATATAATTTCCAGAAACAGGCAAGTGGAGATTCACGGTAAACGTTTGACAGTGGAGATTCACGGTAAACGCATGCTTTTAATAAAGGTTCACTTTATTGGTATGAAAATGTGTGAAGGCTCCATTACAGTACTATCCTGTTCGGGGACGCGCTTTCGCTCGGATCGAACGCAGCGGTACTAAACTCTCGAACTGTCTTTTGGACAGTCCGATCGTTAAGTGCCGGCGTTCTCTATGGTCCCTTTCACAGGATAGTACTGTAATTCCGCCGCCGCAG
>JAUNPP010000207.1 GCA_030536685.1 Lachnospiraceae bacterium | reverse complement strand
ATAAGATAAGAGAAGAAAAAAGATTCCGATGAGCGGTCTGGGAAAAGGAACATTTCAGAAAGATAGTTCATCGGAATCTGACAGGATGAGAGGAGAAAGAGATGTCACAGCAGATGAAAAGAATCATAATGACTTTTGTGGGTGTGATCATTACCGGTTTTTGCGTCGGCGCATTTCAGAAAGCGAATCTGGGAGTCGATCCCTTTACCAGCTTCGTTACCGCATTTGCAAATATTTTTCATTCAACTTACAGTACTTTTTATGTGATTATTACCGGTTCATTGTTGGCGGCTGTATTTTTTATCAACCGCCATTATATCGGTATTGCAACGATATTAAACCTGTTCGGAATCGGGCCTGCGGCAGATTTTATGTATGGCGTGCTGGATCGAATCTTCCCGAACCCGTCATTTGGCATTCGGATTGCCATTCTCGTGGTTGGGGTGCTGGTAATCAGTTTTTCCTCTTCTCTGTATTTTACGGCTGATCTGGGTGTGTCTGCATATGATGCAGTGGCTTTGACAGCAGCGAACAAATACAAGGTAGCGGCATTCAGAGTCTGCCGCATCAGTACAGATCTTATCTGCGTAATCATGGGCTTTGTCTGTCATGTAACAATCGGGGTTGGTACAGTTATCACGGCTCTGATGATGGGACCGATCATCCAGTGGTACAATACCCATGTATCAGAACCTTTCTTATATGGAAAAAAAGCCGATTAAAGGTTCTTTTTATTGAGCGGATCTTCAGTACTGCGGGAGTCTCCTATACTGCGGAACACATCAGTATTGTGGGAGTCTCCAAAACACCGGGACATTTCTATACTGCGGGAGTCTCCTATAATATGTGAGTAAACATTTTTTTCAATATTCTGAGCGGTTTCGATCGATTTATGGACGACCTGTCTGCGGTAGGCGGTTGGGCTGATTCCATAGGTCTGGCGAAATACCTTCATAAGGGATTCCGGCTTCTGGTAGCCGCAGGAGCAGGCGATGCTTTCAATGGAAAGCCGGGAAGATTCCAGCAGATGCCTGGCTTTGGTAATGCGGCAGGTCTGAATATAGCGGATGGGAGTCATGCCCGTATGCTTTTTGAAAAGAACGCTCAAATAGCTTCTGTTGAGGCCGATATAAGCCGCAATTTCTTCTACCAGCATCGGTTCACTGATGTGGTTGTGGATATAGGAAATTGCGTGCTGTACATAGGCATTGCTGTCAAAGGGAGCGGACTGGTTTTTCTGCGCTCCGGCGATGGTGCTGATCAGTAAATAGAACATTCCAAGAGCCCGGTAGGTATCTGCCGGGTTCAAGTGGTTATGGCGGATCATTTCCAGTACATATTTTTTCAGCGTTTCCCCGTCATCGCAGGTAAAGACAGGGCTGTCCTGCGTTAATCCCAGAGAATTTACAATGTTTTTTGCTGACCTGCCCGAAAATCCAACCCAGATATAGGTCCATGGAGATACAGAATCCGCGGTGTAGGTGGTTTGATAGTCGGGTTCGATCAGAAATCCCTGTCCTTTCTCCAGATTGTAGTGGATGTTATTTACAACAAACTCTCCTTTTCCCTCCAGAATAAAATGAATCAGATAATACGGACGAACTGCAGGTCCGTAGCGGTGGCAGGGTTCTGTCACGGAATGTCCGAAGGAATTCAGGCACAGATCCTGTTCTTCAGAAACAGGCAGATTGATCATAATTGAATTTTCCATATAGTAAGCTCGAGCCTCCTCTGTATTTAACATATCACATAATAACAAATTCGTCAAATTATGTGATATTTTTGTGAAAAAAATATAAAAAAAGAGTAACTATATTGTCGTTTCAGGAGGAAATGGCTATAATGAATGTGTTGTACGAGTACACAGGAGGTGTACCCTGAATTTTACATAAGGAGGACAATGTGGAGACTTCATTAGATATATATAGTGTACTGAATGATACAGAGGTATTAAAAAGCGGGCATGAGTTTGCTGAGATGATGACCTGGTACAAGTGTGCCATTATGGAAGTGGAGACAAAGCTGAATGTATTGAATCAGGAATTTTCGCTGCAGTATGACCGTAATCCGTTTGAATCCATCAAAACACGTTTAAAAGATCCGGTAAGTATTGTCAATAAGCTGAAACGAAAAGGACTGGAGATTTCAGTGGACAGTATTCAGGAGAATCTGCATGACATTGGCGGAGTCCGTGTGGTCTGCTCTTTTCAGGAGGACATTTACAAGCTTGCGCGGATGCTTGGAAGTCAGGATGATGTAAGCCTGCTTCGCATTAAAGATTATATTAAAAATCCCAAGCCCAATGGCTACCGCAGCCTGCATATGATCATTGCAATTCCGATCTTTCTGTCGGCGGATACGAAATATATGAAGGTGGAAGTTCAGTTTCGGACAATTGCCATGGATTTCTGGGCAAGTCTGGAGCATAAGATGAAATATAAAAAGAATATTAAAAATCCGGAGCAGATCGTGGCGCGGCTTGCGATGTGTGCGGAAACGATAGAACAGATCGATCTGGAGATGCAGAGCATACGGAGCCTGATCGATAAAGAGTGACCTTTAATTACGTGGTGATGTAACAAAGCAATCAGCCGCAAACAAAAAGAATCCTGACATACAGGATTCTTTTTGTTTCTTTTTGTTTGTGTTTGTTTGCGTTACAACAGGGTCAGCAGATCCGAAAAGGTTTCAATCCGGTAATCGGAGGAGTCTACGGTTCCGAATCCATAGGCCGCATAGCAGAATGGAATTTCAGCGTAAACAGCGGAGTCCTTATCGCCCTGTGTATCACCTACGTAAACCGGGTGGATCAGGTGATTGCGTTCAATAACCAGCTTGTTATTAGGGCCTTTTACAAGGCCGGTATTGCCGGGACATTCAAAGTCCTTAAAATATTTGCCCAAACCGGTTGATTCCAGAAAGGTTTCTATGTAGCCGGACTGACAGTTGCTGACGATAAAAAGAGGGTAGCGGCTGCTTAAAATTTCAAGAGTCTGTTCCAGCTTCGGGTAGAGAACGCCGGGGGTGTGGCGCAGCGCAATTTCCTCCTCCTCACAGCATTCATCCATGATCTGGTAACGTTTTTCAGGCTCCAGATGAGGCAGCATAAGATCCGCAATTACATTCATGGGGCGGCCGAACAGCTGCTTGAGACCATCAGGGGTAGTGGTATAAGCTGCCTCCGGATAACGGTTCAGTGCACGGTTCCAGGCATCAGCAACAACAGGCGTAGAATCCCACAAAGTTCCATCAAGATCGAAAATAATGCTGTCAATTTCATAATTATTCCTCGCACATGCCTCCAAAGCCTGCTTCTCAGAAGAATAACCTTGTATTCCAGAATTCTGCATAATCAATTTCCGGTCAAAACGACCGGTCTCCTTTCCGCGATATTTTAAAGGGGGCTTTTGAACTATAGTTTATCCGAAAATAAAAAGAATTACAAGCAGATTCTTTCCTGCTGCCATCACGGTAAACGCATGATTTTCCAGCATCCGTTAAACCTGCAATATCGCAAAATTACTGTAATGGAGCCTTCACAGCCTTTTATAACAATAAAATAAACTATTATAAAA
>JAUNPP010000044.1 GCA_030536685.1 Lachnospiraceae bacterium | reverse complement strand
TGCAGGGAAACACCGCAGGAATGGGGCAGGAAAACGGCTTTTGGGGAGAACGGCAACAGGAAGCATTTCAACTTATTTGATTTATGGGAGGAACAGAATGAACGATAAAAAGAGATTAAGCAGCTATGATGATTTACCGCTGGTTCTGGATGTGGCAGACATCCAGCGGATTATGGGAATTTCAAGAGTGAGCGCCTATGAGCTGGTACACACCCCCGGCTTTCCGGCGTTTCGCAGGGGCAGGCTTATCAAGGTCAGCAAGATTGCTTTCTTTGAATGGATGGCAAAAGGCTCCGAAACCGTACCGAAAAGCAACAAATAAATGGAAAGTATCATTCCCTATCTGCAATACTGCCGTCTTTCCCAAAGGCGCATACAGAGGGAAAAATCTTTGAAAATGACACTGAAACGCTACACCAAAACCGCCTATCTGCGTACAGCGGATAGAAACGGAGAAAGGAGCCGGTTATGGCGAGAATGAGCAACAAGCGGCGGCTGGAATGGTCTTTCTTCTTAAATGACCGCAGCCGTATCACTTACAACGAACTGTGCCGGAAATGCCAGCACGAATGTAAACAGAGCTTCCGGGCGGTTGTGGTTGACTGCCCGAAGTATCTTTCCAAGCGTTCCAAGAAAAAGGACAAGACTGCCGGAAACGGCAAAATCCCTTAGGAACTAAGGGCGCACTTCTATACAGGTCTTTCAGACCCGTATCGTGCGTCCTGCGGAGCTGCTTCCCTGACCGCCAGCTTTTGCAGTCAGAGGAAGTCTGCGTTCGCTTCGCTCCGACAAGGTGGCTACACCCCCCTTGCGCCGCTAAAGCGGCTATCCCCTGTGTACTTTGTGCCTGTGGCAACTCGTACCGGCTTGTCACAGCCGCAAAGTCTGATGAACCGATACCGATACACCGACCGTCTGCGGATGGTCTTTCTTTATCTGAAAGAAAGGATGTGAGAACATGGAAAAATCTCTGGAACAGTTGAAACGGGAATATGAAAAAACCACCGTCCTGCTGGAACAGGAAAAACGGAAGATGCAGCGTCTGAAAAACCGGCAGGCGTATCTGGAAAGCGGCTCCCGGAAACAGCGGACGCACCGGCTGATTACCCACGGGGCAGCCATTGAGAGCATTGTGCCGCAGACAAAGGAGCTGACCGAAACGGAATTTTATTCCCTGATGGATAATCTCCTGCACCTACCGCAATCGGTACAGCTTATCCAGTCCGTTATGGAGAGCCACAGCCGGAGTACAGCGCAGGAGAAAGGCGGTGACTGAGGATAGCACTTTATCATTTTTCAATCGCACAGATAAAACGCAGCGCCGGTCAGAGTGCCATTGCCAGCGCAGCCTACCGAGCCGGGGAGCGGCTTTTCAGTGATTATTACGGAGAGGTCAGCGACTACACGAAAAAAGGCGGTGTGATTGCTTCGGAAATCATGCTGCCGCCCCATGCCCCGGAAGCATATCTTGACCGGGCAACTCTCTGGAACGCCGTGGAGAAATGCGAGAAGCACCCCAAAGCCCAGCTTGCCTATTCCTTTGACATTGCCATGCAGAACGAATTGACGCTGGAAGAAAATATGGAGCTGGCGAGAAAGTTTGTGCAGGAGCAGTTTGTGGCAAAAGGCATGATTGCAGACCTTGCCTTTCATACCCCGGACAAGGAGGAGGGCGGCATCCCCAACCCGCATTTTCATGTAATGACAACCATGCGCCCCCTGAACCCGGACGGCACATGGGGGCAGAAGCAGCGGAGGGAATATGTCCTTGATGAAGATGGAAACCGTGTCCGGGATAAGAACGGCGATTATGTGTTTAACGCTGTCCATACCACCGACTGGCATGAGCCGGAAACGCTGGAGCGCTGGCGGGAAGCATGGAGTGTGTTATGCAATGGGAAATTTGAAGAAAAGGGGCTGGATGTGCGTATTGACCACCGCTCCTATGTGCGGCAGGGGCTTGACCTGATACCTACCGTCCATGAGGGAGCCAACGTCCGGCAGATGGAAGCCAAGGGCATCCGCACCGAGAAAGGGGAACTGAACCGCTGGATTAAAGCTACCAACCGGCTCATGCAGGATGTACGGAAGAAAATCAAAGCCCTGTTTAGCTGGATGTCAGAGGTAAAGGAAGAACTGGAAAAGCCACGGACACCGAACCTTGCCGACCTGCTGATCGCTTACTACAATGAACGAAATGCCGGAGCATGGAGCAACAAAGCCAGAACCGGCAACTTAAAACAGTTTGCGGAAGCAGTCAATTACCTGACGGAAAACAAGCTGTTCACGCTGGAAGATTTGCAGGAACGCCTTTCCTCTGTCAGCGGGGAATTTGAAACACTGGGCGGTTCCATGAAAGAGAAATCCGCCCGGATGAAAGAATTAGAGGAATTGATAAGGCATGGCGAGAATTACCAGCGTCTAAAGCCGGTTCATACGGAATTGAACACTATCAAATTTAAGAAGCAGAGGGAAGCATTTGAAGCAGCCCATGAAGCAGATTTGCGGCTGTTTTATGCCGCCCGCCGTATTCTGAAAGAAAAGCTGGACGGAAAACCCATTGCCCTGAAAGCATGGAAACAGGAATACGTACAGCTAAAAACAGAATATGCCGAGCTGTCTCCGCAGCACAAGCCGCTTCGGGAGGAAGTGATACGGCTGCGGCAGGTGCAGAACGCCGTAGATACCGCACTGCGCCGGAAGGAGCAGCCGCAGGAAGTACAGAGAAAGAAACACGAGATGGAATTATGATTTTGGAGGTGAGACGATTTTGTATTATTCACAGGAACAGATAGACCGGGCAAATCAGACCAACATGGAAGATTTCTTACGGTCACATGGAGAAACCCTCATACGCAGCGGAAAGGAATACCGCTGGAAATGCCATGACAGCCTGACGGTGCGGGGAAACAAATGGTTCCGGCACAGTCGGAGCAGGGGCGGCTACCCGGTGGACTTTGTGATGGAGTTTTACGGCAAGTCCTTCCCGGAAGCGGTGCAGATGCTGACCGGCGAAGCAGGCGTAGGCAAGCCGGACGCTTGCCCCGCCCCATCGCCTGACTTCCGGCTCCCGCTGCACAATACCACCAACACAAAGGCGATAAAATATCTGACAGAGGAACGAAAGATTGACCGAGGCATTGTCGATACCTTTATCGCTGCCGGGGATATTTACGAGGACACCCGACACAATGTGGTGTTTGTGGGGCGAGATAACGGAAAGCAGGACGCACCCGGTATTCCCAGATACGCCCACTGCCGGGGAACAGCAGATAAATTCCGGCAGGATGTAAGCGGTTCGGATAAAGCCTGTAATTTCCGCTATCAGGGGGACAGCGACCAGCTCTTTGTCTTTGAAGCCCCTATTGATTTACTATCGTTTATCTGCCTTTATCCCAAAGACTGGACAAAACGCAGTTATCTTTCGCTGGGTGGTGTGGCAGGAAAAGCACTGACGTATTTCCTTTCTGAACGCCCGGACATCCACAGGATATTTCTGTGTCTGGACAATGACAATGCCGGGAACGATGGCTGCACCCGCCTATCATCTGAATTGCCGGAGGGCTTGACCGTCCTGCGTCTGCTCCCGGCGGGGAAAGACTGGAACGAGGTATTGCAGCACCGGGAGGAAGTACCAAACCGCAAATTTATGGCGGAGACAATCACGTTGAAAGAACCGGCAGCGGAGCCGCCAGTTCCCATGATACGCATGAGCGAGGTGCAGGAGGTGGCGGTGGAGTGGCTGTGGGAACCGTATCTGCCTTTCGGGAAGCTGACGATTTTGCAGGGCAACCCCGGCGAGGGCAAGACCTATTTTGCCATGCAGCTTGCGGCTGCTTGTACCAACCGCCGCCCTCTCCCCAACATGGAACCGCTGGAGCCTTTCAATGTGATTTACCAGACCGCCGAGGACGGGCTGGGCGATACGGTAAAGCCCCGGCTTCTGGAAGCAGGTGCAGACCTTGACCGGGTGATGGTCATTGATGATGGAGACAAGCCGCTGACACTTTCCGATAAACGGCTGGAACGGGCTATCCGGGAAAATCATGCAAAGCTGCTGATTATCGACCCGGTACAGGCGTTTTTAGGGGCTGATGTGGATATGAACCGGGCAAACGAGGTACGCCCCATTTTCCGAAAGCTGGGAGAAATCGCACAGGAAACCGGCTGTGCCATTATCTTAATCGGGCATCTGAACAAAGCCGCCGGAAGCCAGAGTACCTACCGGGGCTTAGGTTCTATCGACATCACAGCGGTTGTCCGCAGCCTGCTGTTTATCGGCAAGGTCAAGAATGACCCCACCACAAGGGTACTGATACAGGAGAAAAGCTCCCTTGCCCCGCCGGGAAAGTCGCTGGCGTTCTCTTTAGGGGATGGCAACGGTTTTCAATGGATAGGCGAATACGATATGACCGCCGATGAGCTGCTTGCCGGTGTGGAGCATACGGAAACCAAAGCGGAACAGGCGGAAAAGATGATACTTGACCTGCTGGCAGACGGAAAGCAGATGTTAAGTGCAGACATAGACAAAGCGGCAGCCCAGCGTGGCATTTCTGCCCGGACAGTCCGAACCGCAAAGCAGGGTTTGGAAAATAAACTGATTTCCCAGCGGAGCGGCACACAATGGCTGCTGTCTCTGAAAACAGAATGAAGTGGCAAAGAAAATCCAAGTGGCAGGATTTTTATAGATTGCCAGTCTTGCCACTTCGCCACTTGGAACGAATACACAACGATTTTTCATTCCGGCAGGGCTGCTCCCGCCGGATAAATTATTTTATGGAGGTAACTGCCTATGGGAAAAAGCAAAAACGAAAGCAACAATGAAAACAGCGGAATCCTGCTTACCGGCAAGGATGGCAGCCAGTATTTTGTCATGGGAAAAGTCCGTATCAAGGTATCGGAGCATTTCGCACAGGACGGGAAGCCGCTTGACAGCCTGCTGGAAGATGTGATCCAGCACGCTGCCGCCGCTTCCTGAAAAAATACGGATTAGTGACTGTCAATCAGCCCACGCTTATGATATACTTGTACCAGCGAGTATTGTATAAGCGTGGGTTGTTTCTTTTAGAAGGAGGATTTTTAACTGTGAAACAACCATACAATACAACAATTTATAACACAGCACTTTATTTGAGACTGAGCCGTGACGATGAATTACAGGGCGAAAGCGGCAGCATCCAGACCCAGCGCATGATGCTCCGGCAGTACGCCGCCGAGCATGGGCTGACCGTGGTGGACGAGTACATTGACGATGGATGGAGCGGTACGAATTTCGAGCGTCCGAGCTTTCAGCGGATGATTGATGACATCGAGGAGGGAAAAATCAACTGTGTTGTCACAAAAGATTTATCCCGTCTGGGAAGAAACTACATCCTGACCGGGCAGTACACGGAAATCTATTTCCCAAGCAAAGGGGTACGCTACATTGCCATCAATGACAATGTGGACACCATCAACGGAGAAAGCGAGCTTGCCCCGTTCTTAAACATCCTGAATGAAATGCACGCCCGACAGACCAGCAAGAAGGTCAAGGCAGCCATGCACACAAGGTTTGCAAACGGCGCACACTACGGAGCCTATGCACCGCTGGGCTATGTGAAAGACCCGGACAAGAAAGGTCATCTTCTGATTGACCCGGAGACACGCTGGATTGTGGAGAAGATTTTTGACCTTGCCGTACACGGGCGGGGAGCCGCCAGCATTACAAGGATTCTGGTGGAGGAAAAAGTACCTACCCCCGGCTGGCTGAACTATGACAGGTACGGGACTTTTGCAAATATCTACGCCGGTGCGCCCGAAGAAAAAGCCTATGCGTGGACGATTGCGCAGGTCAAGAGCATTTTGAAAGAGGAAACCTACATCGGTCACAGCGTCCACAACAAGCAGAGCAACATTTCATTCAAGAACAAGAAGAAGGTGCGGAAGCCGCAGGAAGAATGGTACCGTGTGGAGGACACCCACGAAGCTATCATTTCCGAAGAAGCATTCCAAAAGGTGCAGGAGCTGATTGCCAGCCGCCGGAGAAACCGAAAGAACGGTACGACACAGATTTTCGCAGGACTGATAAAATGTGCTGACTGCGGCTGGTCATTAGCCTATGGGGAAAACAAACAGAATAAAAACCCTTACGGCTACTACCATTGCAGCAAGAACGGACAGGGGCTGCGTCAATGCTCCATGCACTACATCCGCTATGATGTGCTGTATGCCTATGTGCTTGCGAGACTGCAATACTGGTCTGCACTGGCACAAAAAGATGAGGACAAGCTGCTGAAACGGCTGCTCAACGCCAGCGACAGAGAACGAACCTCTGCGAAGAAAAAGCAGGCTGCGGAGCTGAAAAAAGCGGAGAAGCGCAAAGCTGAGGTTGACGGGCTGTTTGCTAAGATGTATGAGGACTGGTCTGCCGGACGCATTACCGAGTATAACTTCAATATGCTTTCCGAGAAGTACCAGAACGAGCAAAAGGAGCTTGAAACAAAAATTCGGCAGCTTCACGAAACAATAGAAGCCGCCGTACAGACCGCAACAGACGCAGAAAAATGGATTGCCCTGATGAAGCAGTATGTCAACCCTGTGGAGCTGACCGCAGAACTTCTGAACACTCTGATTGAAAAGATAACCGTCCATGAAGCTGTCAAGGGCGAGGACGGAAGCCGTGAGCAGGAAGTAGAAATCTACTACCGCTTTATCGGCAAAATCGAATGACCTTTCTTTTTTACCCAACAATATCTTTAACTAAGGGAAACGGGACTATCCGTTCCCGATTCAGATATGTTAATCTCTATATCTGAAATTCTTGAAACACCTGTAAGTACGCTGTTAGGAGAAACTGTTATGGAAACAGAGGTTGATACCTTAAAAGCAATTTCAGAAAAATTGGAAGTGATAAACCTGCAGCTGGCACAAAGAAAAACTACAAGGAGAAAAATCATTCATTGGTTTCTTATCACAGTATGCGTAGTCATAGTAATAACTTTCGCGATTCTGTTTTTGTTAAAAAGCCCTTATTTGGGATGGAATTATGGTAACCCCGAAACAGCCGTTCTCGGAGTAGCCTTTCATTCATTTGAATGGCTGTTTATCAGAACAGCACCAGTTATCCTTATAGGTGCTATATTCGCTATAGCCTATATGAATCAAAAAAAGTAGATTCCATAAGCTGACACGCCTTGTTCGGATTCCGCGGGCTCACAAAAAATAAACCAGTACAACGTAACGATCTGTTTTTTTGATAAACGCGAGACGGGAGGGTCTGACCCTGGACTCACAAATCGTGAGTCCGAGGTCATTCGAACAAGGCTTGTCAGTTCTCACGATTCTATAAGCTGACATGCCTTGTTCGGATTCCGCGGGCTCACCAAAAAAATAAACCAGTACAACGTACTGGTTTGTTTTTTTGATAAGCGCGAGACGGGAGGGTCTGACCCTGGACTCACAAATCGTGAGTCCGAGGTCATTCGAACAAGGCTTGTCAGTTCTCACGATTCTATAAGCTGACATGCCTTGTTCGGATTCCGCGGGCTCACCAAAAAAATAAACCAGTACAACGTACTGGTTTGTTTTTTTGATAAGCGCGAGACGGGAGGGTCTGACCCTGGACTCACAAATCGTGAGTCCGAGGTCATTCGAACAAGGCTTGTCAGTTCTCACGATTCTATAAGCTGACATGCCTTGTTCGGATTCCGCGGGCTCACCAAAAAAATAAACCAGTACAACGTACTGGTTTGTTTTTTTGATAAGCGCGAGACGGGATTCGAACCCGCGACCCTCGCCTTGGCAAGGCGATACTCCACCACTGAGCCACTCGCGCATCTCTATTCAATTATCTGTTTGTTCTCTCGAACAAGACATATCATACACGATACAGCTCCCATTGTCAACCTTTTTTTGCAATTTTTTTAATAATTCTTTGCAATTAATACAATTATAGAATACCAGATGCCAGATGCCAAAATCATAAATACCGCTGCGAAAATTATCCTGCAGCAGCTGTCGCTGTAAATCCGTAATTTCATATTGACATTCATCTATATATTTTATATAATAATGCATAGATAAATATCTATGTGAGGTGAGTTTATGAGTACACTGGATGTTGCTCTGATCTGTAAGGCTCTTGGAGACTCCAACCGACTGCAGATCATTCAAATGCTGGCAGATGGCGAAAAGTGCGGATGTAAGCTTCTGGAAAAATTTGACATCACCCAGCCGACGCTTTCCCACCATATGAAAATACTCTGTGAATGTGGTTTGGTGGAAGCGCGAAAGGAAGGAAAGTGGAGCCATTATTCATTAAATCAGGATACACTGTATGCGCTCAGAGATTTCATCGAAGATCTTTCCCTTCCCTGTAAAAAAGAAAAAGGAGGCTGTAACTGCAAATGATAGATTTTTTTCAAAATCAGATACTCGGTATGAAATGGCTGAATGAACTGATTGGCCGGCTGCTGACAGCGGCAGGTCTTAATCTTACAAGCCGTATCGGCGGAAGCATTCAGTTTTTTCTTTATGATGTAATAAAGATCACTGTCCTGCTCTGTTTTCTAATCTACATGATTTCTTATATCCAGAGCTATTTCCCGCCGGAGCGCAGCAAAAAAATTATGGGACGCTTTCATGGACTCATGGCCAATTGTATTGCCGCGCTGTTAGGAACCGTGACACCTTTTTGTTCCTGTTCCTCTATTCCGCTGTTTATCGGCTTTACAAGTGCCGGCCTGCCGCTCGGCGTAACTTTTTCATTTCTCATTTCTTCCCCTATGGTTGATCTGGGAAGCCTGATTCTGCTGATGAGTATTTTCGGAACAAAGGTGGCTGTCCTTTATGTCATCATCGGTCTGATCATCGCCGTCATCGGTGGAACTATTATTGAACATTTACATATGGAACTTTATGTAGAGGAATTTATACGAAATGCCAGTGCTGTGAATATCGACGCTCCCTCCCTGACACAGAAGGACCGGCTTATTTATGCAAAAGATCAGGTTGTTTCCACGTTTAAAAAGGTTTTTCCTTATATTCTGATTGGCGTCGGAATCGGAGCGGTTATCCACAACTGGATTCCCGAAGCCTGGGTCGAAAGCATCCTCGGAAGCCACAATCCATTTGGCGTTGTCCTGGCAACTTTAATCGGCATTCCCATGTATGCGGATATTTTCGGAACAATTCCCGTTGCGGAAGCTTTGCTCTTTAAAGGCGCACAGCTTGGTACAATTTTATCTTTCATGATGGCAGTTACAACACTTTCTCTGCCATCCATGATCATGCTCAGAAAAGCAATAAAACTTAAATTGCTGGCATTGTTTGTTGCAATTTGTACAATTGGCATTATCATTGTCGGTTATTTATTCAATTTATTTCAACTTTTGTAACGGTTTGTCCTGTAACCGAACTGTTACCAATTTTTTAACGGAGGAAGCAAAATGGCTGAAAAATGGTACCCTGTAATTGATTATTCACTTTGTGAGGAGTGCGGCACCTGTACAAACAAATGCACTCACGGCGTATACGACAAGAAAAAAGCCCCCGCGCCCGTTGTAGTAAATCCGCGGGAATGTGTGGATCATTGTCACGGCTGCGGAAATCTGTGTCCGCAGGGCGCAATTACCTACGTAGGTGACGACACCGGCTGGAAACCGCCGCACGGCTGCGCAAACACAGAAGAATCCTGCGGCTGCGGATGTCACTAATCTATCAGAAGCAAACAAATCACAGATTTCCCAAAAATCCTATTAAGAAAAACGGAGGAATATAACTATGGCATTATTTGGATTTGGAAAAAAGAAGGAAGAAACAAAAGAACAGTCAAAAGAACAGTCAAAAGAAAGCTGCTGCTGCAAAAACAGCTGCGAAGAAACTGCTGCAAACAAAGCTGAGACTCTCACAGCTGCAAAAGAATGCGGTGTCAAGGTACTCGGCTCCGGATGCAAAAAATGCAACGCTCTGGAAGCTGCCACAAAAGAAGCGCTGGCAGAACTTCATATGGATGCAAACGTAGAACACGTTACTGATTTTGCCCAGATTGCCTCTTACGGTGTCATGAGCACACCCGCTCTGGTTATAGACGGAAAAGTCGTTTCCTTCGGCAAAGTACTCAAAAAAGAAGAGGTAATAAAAATTCTGCAGAAAGTCAGAGGATAATCCCATGAACAAGCCCAAAGCAGCATTTATCTGTGTTCACAATTCCTGCAGAAGCCAGATTGCAGAAGCACTCGGAAAGCATCTCGCATCCGACGTATTCGAAAGCTATTCCGCCGGAACCGAAACCAAACCACAGATTAACCAGGATGCCGTCCGCCTCATGAAACAATGCTACGGAATTGACATGGAACAAACCCAATATTCCAAACTCCTGTCAGAACTCCCGCCATTAGACATCGTAATCACAATGGGATGCAATGTCCAATGCCCCACCCTCCCCTGCAAACACCGGGAAGACTGGGGACTCGACGACCCCACAGGAAAATCAGACGCTGAATTTCTAAAAACCATCCAAAAAATCGAAGAAAAGATTCTCAACCTAAAACAAAGAATCCAAACAGCAAAAAACTAACGAGACGGGAGGGTCAGACCCTGGACTTACAATTTGTGAGTCCGAGGTCATTCGAACAAGGCTTGTCAGTTCTCACGATTCTATAAACTGACATGCCTTGTTCGGATTCCGCGGGCTCACCAAAAAAATAAACCAGTACAACGTACTGGTTTGTTTTTTTGATAAGCGCGAGACGGGATTCGAACCCGCGACCCTCGCCTTGGCAAGGCGATACTCCACCACTGAGCCACTCGCGCATTTCTTATTCATTTGTCTGTTCCTTTGAACAAGACATATCATACACGATATTGCTCTGCTTGTCAACCTTTTTTTATATTTTTTTGAATATTTTTTAAAAAATATGAAATTGTAACAATTTACAGCATAAAAGCAGGAACCTTATCGCATTCCAGGACAAACCGCCCCTGCCTTACTTCAACAGCCTGCCGTATTTTTTCTTTACCACCTTCTGCAGATATTCCGTAAATTTCCTGACAATTCGCTGATTCGTTTCATAGCGTGAGTAGCCAAGACCGATAATGCGGTAATGTCTGGGTTCAAGACTTTTTACAAGCAGGGACAAATTCCGTTCCCGTAAAAATAAATCCGGCAGCAATCCCACTCCGAGTCCATGTTCTACCATTGCGATGATTGCATCATCCCCATGCACAAAATAAGCCTTATACGGGGAAATCTTTTCTTTTTTAATAATATTATTTACATCCCAGTCCATTCCCTGTGTCGGAAAAATAAACGGATCTGTTTCATAGCGTTTTACAGGATAAACCTCCATTTGATTATACGGTTCCTGATCCGGCAGAATCGCCCTCATCTCATCCTGATACAAAGCAAGAAACTCCACTTTGAGATTTTCCCTGTCGGTCAAAAAGCCGATATCCAGTTTGCCTTCCATCAATTTACTTTCAATTTCATCAGGATCATAATCAAATAATTCAATCTGGATTCCCGGAAAATCCTGTTTAAACTGCTGAATACACTCCGGCAGCCATTGCGTTGCCACACTAACAAAGGTACCGATTCGCAGTACGCCTGTTTCCAGACCATTAATATCTTCCACCACCTGCATCATATGCCGGTTATCCTCCAGCACCTTCTCCATAAACGGAAGAATCTTTTTTCCGTTTTCTGTCAAAATAATACCACCCTTATTTCGAAGCATCAGAGAAAAACCAAAATAAGTTTCCAGCCCCTGAATCATATGCGTCACATTCGACTGTGTATACCCCAGCACTCTGCCCGCCTCCGACAAACTTCCGCACTCTACCGTCTTCACAAATACCTCATACTTTTTCAAATCCATATTTCACCCATCCCTTAATCCTCACTGCATGAACACACTTCACAACACTTTTCTCCATTTTATTATATCAATTTTTTTAATATTATTCTATATTATTATTCATTTCCATAATTTTATTTTTGTGTTATAATAAATATCGTAAAAAAACAAGTCTTCAAAGACTATACTATTTGATAATTATACTTCTTTCAAAGTTTAATGTTGATTTCAGATTTAATTTTCATAATTTTTTCTGTAAATTACACTATTCAGTATATTTTAAAGCAATTCACGCTTTACCGAGAAGCTCACCGCTTCTCATGACTATAGACTGCGCAGTCTGTCAAAACAGATTGCTTTCCTTTTTGTATCCTTATTCGCATATCGGTCTGACCAACCGATAAACAAAAAAACCTCTAACAGAGGTTTTTTTGTTTATATCAAGAATCCCGCCCTCCCAATTCTATAAGCTAACATGCCTTGTTCGGATTCCGCAGGCTCACCAAAAAAATAAACCAGTACAACGTACTGGTTTGTTTTTTTGATAAGCGCGAGACGGGATTCGAACCCGCGACCCTCGCCTTGGCAAGGCGATACTCCACCACTGAGCCACTCGCGCATTTCTTATCTATTCATTTGTCTGTTCCTTCGAACAAGACATATCATACACGATACAGCTCCCATTGTCAAGCTTTTTTTGCAATTTTTTTAATATTTTTTGAAAAAAATATAAAATTATGACATCTCCTGGTTACAGTCCACACCGTTTTACTTAGCGCTATTCCTTGATCGTGATTAAAGCGAATAGAAATTGTTAAACTCCCGCGTCTGTCTCCCCACAGCTGTTCATCAATTCCATGGCAGTGCAGAAAAAATAAAAAAACAAGCAACCACCACCCATTCTATTACGTCTATATAAGTGACACCTGTTTATTCATTTCTGTCTTATGACAAAAGGAGGATCTTTTATGGATAGGAATCAATTGATAAAACGTACTTTTTCACTTTTATTATGCTGCAGTATTTTATCCGGTCTCGTCGGATGCAGCACGGGAGAAAGTTTAGACGACGCATTTCGGGATACAGCTATTTTGGATGAAACCCCGGAAAATAACAAAGATAGCAACGCTGCATCCAAACCTGTTGCTGACCTGATGGCTGATTTTTCTTCAAAGGAGATTGCGCCGGTGCCGGATCAGGTGAGTGAAGCGTTTCTGCTGGCAGCTTCCAACTTTTCTGTAAAACTGCTGAAACAAACCATAACTGACCCCATATCCGCCAACAGCGCAACCGAAGACAGCAGCAATACAGCTGAAAGCAGCAGCAATTGCCTGATTTCACCGCTTTCCGTTTTAACCGCTTTGTCGATGACGACGAATGGTGCGGCTGGTAAAACCCAAAAAGAGATGCTTCAGGTTCTTTGCGGCGACATGTCTGTTGAGGAATTAAATCAGAACCTGTACAGCCTGATTTCCGGACTTCCGTCTTCTGAGAGCGCAAAGCTTTTACAGGCAAATTCTATCTGGTTTCGGGATGAAGCTTCATTTGATGTAAAAAAGAATTTTCTTCAGACCAATGCCTGGTACTTTAAAGCGGAGTTGTTCAAAACATCATTTGACGAAAAACTTGCCGGCAGAATCAACTCATGGGTATCCGAGCATACCAAAAAACGAATCAAAAACCTTATCGATCAGGTGCCACCGGAAGCTATGATGTATCTGATCAATGCTCTGACGTTCGATGCCAAGTGGAGCACGCCTTATACAAAAAACATGATAGCAGATGACATTTTTACACAGGAAGACGGTACAAAGATCACCGTTCCCATGATGACTTCTTCCGAAAACCTATACCTTGAAATGTCTCAGGCAAAAGGCTTTATCAAGCCCTATAAAGAAGGCTATTCCTTTGCTGCTCTGCTGCCGGATAAAAATATTTCTCTGCATGATTTTATTAAAAATCTGTCTGGAAAAACTCTCCGCCAGGCAATTGCAAATGCCTCTGACCAGCCTCTGCGCGTGAAAATGCCCAAATTTAAATCCACCTGCAAAACAGAGCTGTCCCAAGCGCTTGCAGCTATGGGAATGCCTTCCGCATTTACACCAAACAAGGCCGATTTTTCCAATATTTCTTCAGAAGAACTTGTAATCAGCCGTGTTCTCCACAGTACCAGCATTTCAGTCCATGAAAAAGGTTCTGAAGCCGGAGCTGCTACAGCTGTCGAAATGGCCAAATGCAGTATAGAACCTGAGACCGAAAAACGGATTGAATTGAATCGCCCGTTTCTGTATCTGATCATCGACCAGGCAACCGGCTTTCCGGTATTTATCGGAACTGCAGATACTCTGCAATAAAGTACAGTAAGGTAACGTAACAAACATCATCGAACATCACCAGATTTTTATTCCTGTATTGAAACACAGCCGGCAGCAGGATATAATTGTATCAGGGTATAATTGTATTCAGATATATAAACTTTGTACTGGAAGGAGATTTAACAAAACACTTGGAAGATAAAGAAATTATTGAACTTTACTGGTCTCGAGATTCTTCTGCAATCACAGTCTCGGCTGAGCACTATGGCAACTACTGCAGGCAGATTGCCTGGAATATCCTGCAAAATCATGAAGATTGCGAGGAATGTATCAACGAAACCTGGTTTCGGGCATGGAACGCCATGCCTGATGCCAGGCCGAACTCGCTGAAATCCTTTCTGGGAGCCATCACCCGGAGATTGTCTTTAGATTATTACCGGAAATCACATGCAGAAAAACGCGGCCGCGGCGAAATATCTGCCATTTACGATGAACTGCAAACCTGCATTCCTGATTCCGCAGCCGCGGCGGCTTCAAAGAATTCAAAAGGTTCAGACAACAATGTGGAACGCCATCTGGAACATCTGGCGCTTACCGCAGCGCTAAACAGTTTCCTCTCTCAGCTTGATTCCACCAGCCGCATTCTGTTTATCCGCAGATACTGGTACAGTGATTCGATTCGGGAACTGGCACAAAATTTGCATTTAAATGAAAACAGAATAAAATCCACCCTGTTCCGCACCCGCAAAAAGCTGAAAAAACATCTGGAGAAGGAAGGAATTGTACTATGAAACAAAATGATACCAATGACACAAGCAGGCAAACCTCCTGTACCCGGCAGAAAAATTCCGTCAGATCTGACGCAAAAACAAAGTCCGATAAAACAGACATTCTTATGGATGCTTTAAATGACATTGAGCCAAAATACATAGAAGAAGCGCACCAGGCATTTTCCACTGCTTCAAAACGTTCCAACAGACTGCGCCATTTTATCCACTCTCCCGTTACCCGGCTCACCGCAGCTGCCTGTCTCGTTCTTTTAATTGCAGTCGGCGGAAGCAAAGCAGAAATTTTGCCGGATTTTACTTCGTATTTTCCTTTTTCCTCAGAAAAATCTGCGGAGAAATCCTCAAAAGGAAATTCCAGCAAAGTTTCCTCTTTACAGGGAACTATTCCCTCTGATTCCAGCGTCAATCATGCCGGCCAGGCGCCTGCGGATAAAAATACGCCGCTTCCGGAGATTGCTTCTGAAAACCAGGGCTGTTATTTGGTTCTTTCTTCCGAATCCACCGTCACAAAATCCAATGATGCTTCATATGCTCTTTTAACCGAACCGCCCGAACTGACGATAACTGCTTCAAAGGCTTCTGCAGACCAGCAGATCATTCAGGCCGTTAAAAATAAAAGCAGCTGGTCATACATCAAAAAAGACGGAACAACTGCTGCTTCTGTAAATCAAAAACGGTTTTCGGTCAAAAACAGTACCGGCCTTCCCTCATGTTCCACTGATGGAAAAGAGGCTGTCGTGATGAATTTCGGCGCGGTTTCTCCCGACACACTTTCCCTGCGCTGCTGGCAAATTTCAGGAAGAAAAGTACTGGAACAAACAGAACAAAAACTGTATCCTGACCAAAACCAGAAATTCCAGCTTCCACAGAAAAAAATGTCCAATGCAGAGACTTCCAGTGAAGAAATCTCCAATGCAGAAGTGTCCTATATAATCGAAATCACCGCTGCATGGGACCAGGCCGAATACAGCGGTGAATGTATCTATGGTTTTAAAATAACTTATTAATCCTCTCTACAGTTCGCTTTTTCGAACAGTAATCATATAGCGGCTGTTCTTTTCACCTGCCTTGAACGCAGCTGTGACATCTTCACGGACTGCTTCCACCGGAAGCCACTGTTCATCGGCGGCTTCCAGAAGGTGACATAGAACGATTCCGATATCAAAAAGCTGACTGAACATACTGATTTTTTTCAGCAGTACATCCTCCTGCAGATAGATATCGATTCTGTCATCCCAAACAACAAATCTCCAGGGCTGACGATTCATCGCTGAAGGAGCCAGCCGCGCTGCCTTTAGCATAACGCGAAATTCCTCTGACGGAGTTGCCCGAAAACGGCAAAGCTTATTCAGCGCCTGTCTCCTGGCAAGCTTTGATTCTCTGGTCAGTTCTCTTTCCGCATAGCCAAATGCAATGATCATTGCAAGCTGCATATTCTCCGGAATTTCAGATTCCGCCAGTTTTGATCCGCCCTGATAGCAGGTTCCAAGTCCCTTCGTCGTCATATATAAAACCAGCTTCTGCGCATAGCAGCCCGCTTCTATCATGGAAAATGAAGTTTTCTTTGTAAACACCGCCATATAATATGGAGCATTGATTCTGAACATTCCCTTTATCTTCTTCTGTGCTTCTCTGGCATTGTAGATCTTTACAAAACAACAGTCCTCATTCTGCAAAAACGGCAGCTTTTCCGCACAGTTTTTAATCTGTCGAAGCAATACAGCCGGAACAGCTTTTCTGCTGTAATGCCGTACTGATTGTCTGATATAAATAGCCTCGTATTGATTCATAATTACCCCCTTGCCTGTTAATATCCAAACGGTCTCTTCTTTCGCTTAAACCGTCATTTTCATTCCTTAAGCATGGATCAGCGCTTCCAGCTCATCAATCAGCCCTGAAAATACGCCCATCGCTTCTCTTACAGGCTCTTTTGAAGTCATATCCACGCCTGCCATCTTAAGAAGATCGATCGGATCCATAGAAGAACCGCCTTTTAAAAACTTCATATAATCTGCTACCGCTTCTTCGCCAAGCGTCAGAATCCGGCTGCTCAGCGCAATTGCAGCTGTAAAGCCGGTTGCATACTGATATACATAAAACGGCGTATAGAAATGCGGTATTCTTGCCCATTCCATATCGATGCAGGAATCCACATGCATATCCGGTCCAAAATAATCTTCATTCAGCTGGTGATACAGGCCGCACAGTCTGTCTGCCGTCAGAGTCTCCCCATTCCACACCATCTCATGCGTCCGTTTTTCAAATTCCGCAAACATGGTCTGTCGGAAAATAGTTCCCTTAAAGCTGTCAAGGTAGCTGTTGATAATATACGCTTTTTCCTCATCCGACTGCGCATGCTGCAGCAGATAATGGTTCAGCAGAGCCTCATTGCAGGTAGAAGCAACCTCTGCCACAAAAATACGATAAGATGCGTAAGGATACATCTGATTTTTATTGGAAAACCATGAATGCAGCGCATGTCCCATCTCATGAGCCAGCGTAAATACATCATCCAGACTGCCTGTGTAATTTAACAGGACATAAGGATGCACACTGTAAGAGCTGGTGCTGTATGCGCCAGTCCGTTTTCCTTTGTTCTCATACACATCGATCCAGCGGTTTTCAAAGCCTTCCTTAAGAACCTTGCGGTACTCCTCTCCCATCGGAGCAAGTGCATTATAAACAATCTCCTTCGCCTCTTCAAATGAATATTTTTTCTCCGGTGCTTTTACAACCGGTACATACACATCATAAAGAGATAAATCCTCCACTCCCAGCATTTTCTTCCGCAGCGCCACATAACGGTACATCACCGGAAATGCCTCTCTGACTGATTCCAGCAGCCTGTCATAGACGTCTGTTGGTATGCTGTTGGAATACAGAGAATAATGCAGAGGCGAGTCATAGCCTCTGGTTCTGGCATAAAAGCTGTGCTCCTTTAAATTTGCCTGAAACATAGCTGCCAGCGTATTTCTGAAATTTCCATAAGCATGATAAACCGATTCATATGCCGATCTGCGAAGAACACGGTCAGAGCTTTCCAGCAGCCGGATAAAGGTTCCGTGAGTCACTGCATGCTCTTCTCCCTTCGCATCCTTTGCAGGTTCAAACTGAATGTCCGCATTGTTAAACATCTTAAACACATCCGCGGCAGCCCCCGTCACAGCGCCTGCCTGCGCCAGCAGTTTTTCCTCCACATCGCTGCGCATATACTTCTCACGGCGCAGAACCTGTTCAAATACTCTCTCATAAACCTTCAGCCCGGTCTTTTCTTCCATCATTTTCCAGATCTTCTCCCGCCCCATAGCAGCAATTTCCACCGCTATAAAAGAAGATTCTGCTGTCATACGGGTGTACAGATCATATGCTCTTCCATACAATTCCTGGTAAATGCCCTCTGCGGTATCCTGGTCCTGTTTCTGATGTGCATAGCAGTATACACGTTCCAGAAATTCCCCCACTTCGTCGTCAAAACGCAGGCAGTTATACAGCATATCTGCCGATTCTGCCAGATGTCCGCAGAACTCTTTATATTGAGGAAGCTTTGCTTCCAGCAGATCGCAGGCCTTTCTCCAGGCGTCATCAGAGGCAAAATAATCCTCCAGTTTCCAGGTATCTTCTATCTTTACTTCGCTTCTTACAGGTAATTGATTTGCCATAAAAACGTCCCTTCTCTCCTTTAAACTGCTTAAATTTTACCCTTACCTACATGTCGTGTCAAGGTGTATAAAAAACTTTATCCTGGAATCCTATAGGACTTCCACTTCTATAATGGTAAGTTATAAGAATTTTCATACCCGTTACTGTTTTCATCCGGATATCCATCCTGTGTTCCGTTCCCATCCGAATATCCATCCTGTGTTCGCATCCGGATATCCATCCTGTGTTCCCTTTCGGATATCCATCCTGTGGTTGCAGAATCAGGTTATTTTTGATATTATTATAACATATTTTATGAGAGAAGGATTTTTTCATGGTTATCAAAAAACTTAATAAGCTTAACAGCAAACAGATCAAAAACGTCCTGGAGCTGATTGCGCAGTGCCGGGCAGACGAACCTACAAACATCGCACCTACGCTGACCAACGAAGGCAATTTCGATCCGGATCTTCCCTGCATGTTCCTGTGCGAAGAAAACGGCTATCTGATCAGCTTCGTTTCTATTTTTATGCCCTCTCCCTACTATGGGGAAGTAGTCGGCTTCACCTTCCCTGCTGCCAGAAACCGCGGTTATTTTATGAAAACATGGCTGGCTGCGCTGCAGACACTCGGACCTCACATTGAAGATATGGAAATCATGTTCGTAACAGACGGCAAAAGCCCCTCTGCGCTGAAAACCTTCGAGGCCCTGAAGATGCATTATGAATATTCTGAATTTGTTCTGGCAAAGGATATCGTTCACAATGAAAAAGGTCTGACCTTAACCGCCAAACCTCTCGACGCCAACGATCCCGCCGATGCCAATGCTATTTTCATGCTTCACACCAACATTTTCGCTGACGGCAAGTCCGAAACACTGACCTTTATCGACTCCACCAAGCAGGAATGTGCGCAGAACTTCCTGGCTGTCGGACCGGATGGAAAACCCGTCGGTCTGTTCCATATGGCGCTCGACGGAGACCGTGTATTCCTGTTCGGCGTAGGCGTTCTGCCTGAATACCAGCGAAAAGGCTATGGCAAACAGATTGTTCAGCTTGCTATGAATCTGTGTGATGAAACATTTAAATCCATGGGACTTCAGGTTTCCAGCCTCAATGAAGAAGCAATGAGACTTTACAAATCCTGCGGTTTCCAGGAAGTCAACAGACTTGATTACTACTTTGATGAAATGTAGAGAGCAGGTTCTGTTCAGAGATTTTGGGACAGTAGATGTTGCTGGAGACGCAAGCTGTCTATGATACGAAGTCTGTCCGGGGCTAAGGGGCATATCATTCAGCACCAATACGCCCTTTGCAGACTTGTATCATAGCCAGCTTGCTGGTTTTTGCAGCTTTTACTGTCATAAAATGCTGAACAGCTGCGAAAAGACAGACACGTGAGTTTGGCAATTGAAAAAGAGACTGCTTTCCCCATTCACAGTCTCTTTTATTTACCCCATATTTAATTAATACCTTTTCCGTTCTCTACCTCGCGAACCAGTGCCTCCAGCGCCGCCTCTTCATCCTCACCGTCACAGTAAATCTTAATCCGGTCCCCCTGACTGATGTCACCAGCTAAAATACTGACAACCTGTTTTCCATTAATACTTTTTGTTCCTGTACGAATGGTAATTTCACTCTGAAACTTTCTTGCCAGTCTGGCAAAACGACCGGCAGGGCGCAAATGAAGACCTTCAGGCTCGCAGACGATTACGCTCTGATTAACCATATGGACCTTCTTTCATCAATTCAGGAAAAAGCAGCTTCCTGCTGCTTTGTACCCGATACGGCAGAAAGAAACTGCTATCTGTTATCTGTCAGACAGCAGCCTCTCCCGCTATAATTCACAAATATACTTATTATACCAGTGCTACGGTTTCTCTTGCAATTGCAAGTTCTTCGTTTGTAGGGATAACCATAGCAGTAACAGTAGAATCAGCTGTAGTAATAACTGCATCTTTACCACGAACATTGTTCTTTTCAGGATCCAGCTTGCATCCCAGATAAGATAAAGAACCCATGATCTGTGCTCTTACATCGATATCATTCTCACCACAACCAGCTGTGAAGCAGATCAGATCAACACCGTTCATAACTGCTGCGTAAGCGCCAACATATTTTACTACACGATGGCAGAATACATCCAGAGCAGCTCTTGCACGTTTGTTGCCTTCTGCTGCTGCTGCGTGCAGATCTCTGAAGTCAGATGATACACCTGAAATACCCTGTACACCGGATTTCTTGTTGCATACAGTTAACAGTTCTTTTACATTCAGTCCTTCTTTGTTAGCGATGAATTCAAGAATTGCAGGATCAATATCACCACATCTTGTACCCATAACCAGACCTTCCAGAGGAGTCAGACCCATGGAAGTTTCCACACACTTGCCGTTCTGTACTGCGGAGATGGAAGCACCGTTACCCAGGTGGCAAACAATGATCTTCATATCTTCAATGTTCTTGCCCAGAACTTCTGCAGCATGCTTGGAAACGTAGCTGTGGCTTGTTCCGTGGAAGCCATAACGACGAACTGCATATTTTTCATAATATTCGTAAGGCAGAGCGTACAGATAAGCTTCTTCAGGCATTGTCTGATGGAAAGCAGTATCAAATACAGCTACCATAGGTACGCCGGGCATCAGTTCTTTACATGCATTGATACCGATAATGTTTGCAGGATTGTGCAGAGGAGCCAGATCAGAACATTTGTCAATTTCAGCAATTACTTCATCTGTGATAACAGTTGAGCTTGCAAACTTTTCACCGCCATGTACTACTCTGTGGCCTACAGCACCGATTTCACTCAGGTCAGCAATTACGCCATTTTCAGAGTCTGTCAGCTGTTTTAATACGTTGCTGACTGCTACTGTGTGGTTCGGCAGCGGATCATTAAATACTACTTTATCCTTGCCTGCAGGAGAATGGGTAAGAACGCCGTCGATACCGATTCTTTCGCAAAGGCCTTTTGCTAATACTGATTCTGTTTCAGAGTCAATCAGCTGATACTTTAATGATGAGCTGCCACAGTTAATTACTAATACTTTCATTTAATTTTCCTCCTGGAATTCTTAATCCGTCGTGAAAGGCACACCTCTCCCCTCATGCGGAAACCTACCTTTATTCTAATCGTTTTTTACCAAACTGTAAAGGGAAAGAGGGAGATTTTTTGCATATTTTTCCATACCATGTTACTGTTCAGAGATTTCTGAACAATAGGGTTATCTATGGGACGCAAGCAGTCTATGATACGAAGTCTGCCCTGGGCCAAGGGATTCTTTCATTCCTTAATTTACCTTTTTTACGACATTTCTACAAATCAATAGCCTTGTTCTATTTACTGACATACAAAAGTATGTTCATTTAAGATAAACGAATTTCCTTCAAGAGAATAATCATAAATTCTTAGATTATCAAGATGCTTTCCTAGGACAATTTTGTTTTCATCTATTATGAAATATTTTCCCCAATACCAATCATCCGATGTTTTTACTTCATACTTTCCTTCACTTTCAAAGGTATATGTCCTACTACCATCAGACCAGACTCCTATTAAACTAGAAGCAATCCAATCATCAGCTTTTACAAGAGTAATTTCATCCGAAACCAATTGATTGTTCGAAGCATACACTTCTGGTGAGAATCCATTATCTTCCATTGCCTTCAGAATAACACTATATGATGAAGTCTGTTTTACTTGTCCATGTTTTGCCTTTGAACCACCATCTAAATCAGCAAAGTAAAGTGTTCCGAATCCGCTATCTGGATGTTGTGTATAAATATGATAAACATATCTATAATCTGAAGAGTGCCAGAATCCATCAACATTAAAATACCTTAAATCCTGTAAATCATTTACATCTAGTGATTGTGGTATATTCTCAGGCATTATAATTGGAGCTTCTGGAATCGTTTCCGTATTCTGACCATAAATTACCGGATAATCTTCAATTTCTTCTAACTTTTCACCTTCCGCTGACTGCTGCTTCTCATCATTTATCGTAATTACGATATCAGTAACTTCATCACCATTTTCATCCAATACCGGCTCCAAAGATGAAAAATCCACTTTTACCATATCTTCATTGAGCCCCTTTTCATCAATATTCATTCCATAGCATCTATTATTCCACGATGTTTTGTTCATAGTGATACAATCCAGCGAACAGCTTTTTAGGAGTTCATTTACTCTATTACAAAAGTCTTGTTGAGTTGATACAAACTCTGCACCTTCAGCGGTGTAGCTACTATATCCTGCCGCATA
>JAUNPP010000206.1 GCA_030536685.1 Lachnospiraceae bacterium | reverse complement strand
TCGATGGTAATTTTCAGACTGATAACCAACGGTAATTCTCAGACTGATAATCAATGCTGATTTCCAGCTGGACTGATTGTTTGAGCAGTGATAAAATGATACCGTAAAGATAAAAGAGAGTAAAATCCGTGATCAAAGGGGCAAAATACCTGATGTAAAAGCATTTTGACACAAAATAATACTGCAGGTCAAAGGAATTTGATAGACGAAGACTTTTCTTTTGGTTATGATACAGATGTAAAAGAAAGGGGGCGGGGAAATGGATATCGGAAGTAAGATTAAAAATGCACGAATAAAATCTAAACTCACACAAGAACAGGCTGCAGAAGCGCTTGGTGTAAGCCGGCAGACAATATCCAACTGGGAAAATGCGAAGACCTATCCGGATATCGTAAGCGTCGTGAAAATGAGCGACCTTTACGATATCAGCCTTGATCATCTGTTAAAGGAGGAAAAGCCTATGTCAGATTATTTGAATTATCTTGAAGAAAGTACAAACACGGTAAAGAGCAGCAACCGATTGTCCAGACTTATTTTGCTGGCAACATATTTTGGAATATGGGCAGCTTCCCTGATCGTATTCTGGTTTTTTACCGACAGCTCGGATGCAATGGGTTATGGCTTTATGTTTTTGTGGGTGCTGCTCCCGGTGACCACCTTTGTGATTTCCTTATTAATTGGAAAAAATAATTACTGGGGACGTTTGAAGTGGATTTCCATACCTGGTTTTGGAATTATGTATATGCTTGCGGAATATGCAACGTTCAGCGCTGCAAACATGGCTGCATTTGATAAAATCAATCTGCCGGAATGGGGAATGATTCCGATCGGAGCGGCTGTTTCCCTCATCGGAATGGGAATCGGAGCAGCAATCAGAAAGGCGATTAGAGCTGCCAAGGACAGAAAATGATGTTGATATTATTTACGATTTATCAACAGGAAATCCTGTGTTTTATCAATACTGTCCTCCGTTTGTAACAAGAGACAGTATAAGGAGCGATTTAAAGGCATTGCCGCCCAATACTTCTTATGAAAACAAATATTATATGGGATTTTTTCATGAGGGTAATCTGGTTGCAATTATGGATTTGATTCTTGGATATCCGAACCAAAATACCGCTTTTATCGGTTTATTTATGGTGAGTAAAAGTGAACAGGGAAAAGGAGTTGGCACGGATATTATCAGTGAATGCGCCGGTTTTTTAAAAGAGAAACATTATACGCGCATTCGATTGGCTTTTGCAGAAGGAAATCAGCAAAGTGAAATGTTTTGGAAAAAGAATAAATTTATGAAAACCGGAGAAATCTCCGATAAAGGAGAATATACCGCAGTATTAATGGAACGAAAACTGTAAAAACAGAATAGCAGCTGTAAAAATAAAATAAAAACTATAGAAACAGAAGTACAGAGGTGTCATGTATGAAAACAGTTTTTAAACACAATCCGTCAATTCCATATAGTTTGCACGATATGCGGGTCAGCGAAATAAAAATAATTGAAGATTCGATCGTATTTATTTTTGAGCATGGATATGTTAAATGCGCAGAGCCGTATAAACAGGTAGAAGGAACCGTTACGATCGAGGGGGTAAATTTTGATTTTGCAGACGTCCGATTAAACAGCAGAAATGGAGCGTATGGAAAATTTCAGGGAGAAAAGTTGGAACTTTCACAGTTTTTAGAGAGATATGACTGGGCTGGCTTTGAAGTAGTAGATGAACTATATGGGTACAATCAGGTAGTCTACTCAGGCTATTTAAGTATTGCAGAAACGGATGATCTTATCGAAACGGATATCTCCATTTATTTTACAGGAAATATTATTTATAAAACAGAAGAGTGAATTTATGAACAAAAGAGTAATTTTAGAGGTAGCTGTCATATGAATGCACAAAAAATAACGGTGCGTATAGCCGAAATACAGGATGCAGAAGCAATCCTCGAAATTTATGCGCCGTATATACGGAATACCGCCATCACATTTGAATATGATGTGCCGGATATAGCTGAATTTACGGAACGAATCAGGCGTACGCTTACAAGATATCCTTATATTGTCGCGGAATGTAACGGAGAACTTCTGGGATATGCTTACACAGGTGCATTTGTAGGGCGGGCGGCCTGCGACTGGTCTGTGGAAACAAGCGTTTACATCAAGGAAAATCAAAGAAAACGAGGAATTGGAAAACTGCTTTATCAGGCGCTTGAGGACATCTCGAGGCTGCAGAATATCACCAATATGAATGCATGCATTGCTTATCCTGACAAAGAGGACGAGCATCTGACGAAAAACAGTGTACAGTTTCATAAGCATATAGGATATACCTGGGTTGGGAAATTCGATAAATGCGGCTATAAATTCAACCAGTGGTATCATCTGGTCTGGGTGGAAAAAATCATTCATGAGCATACAGCAAAACCGCTGCCATTTATTCCATTTCCGGAACTGGAACAGGAAAAGTTGGAAGCAATCGGTATTAAAAGTATAAAAATAACAGAAACGCTTGACAAAGCTACCTAAGTGTATTAAACTTAAGGTAATCAAGATTACCAAGGACTGGTCATTATGAATTCTAATCCAAACAGGAAGATAAAGTATATTATGATTACAAACCGGATTCTGAAAGAAGAGGGAATCGGCGGTGTGAATATTCGAAGAGTGGCAAAAGAAGCGGGGTGTACAAGCGCTGTTTTGTATAAGCATTTTGAGAATAGAGAGCATTTGATCATGCTGGCCTCGGTGAAGTTTTTGGAACCGTACATATTGGAATTCCAGAAACAGATACGCAGAACAGATATTTCTTCGATTCAGATGGATTTGATCTTGTGGAGATTGTTTATAAGTGAAGCTTTTATGAATAAACCGTACTATGAATTGATGTTTTTTGGTCCGGAGAGGGAAAAACTGGAAGAGTGCGTTTATGAATATTATCAGCTTTTTCCGGAGTATGCAAGGCGGTTCGATGGTCTGGGAGCAAGTATTATATTTAATAGTAATATTTCAAACCGGGAGCTGATTCGCCTGAGGCGGGCTGCCAACGAAGGCCTGATTACACTGGAGAATGCAGAAATACTCAGCAGGCTGTCATCGGCTGTATTTCAGGGAATGTTTATGCAGTATCCCTATACAGAGATGAAGGAGAACCCTGCGTCATTAAAGCTGGCAACAGAAGACTGTTTTCATTTGATTTTTGAATTGTTCCGCAAGTTTGTAAAGCCGGGAACTGTTCTGGATATTGATTCGTAACAGATGATAATTTAACATAAAGTATGTGATTTTGCTGAAACGACGGGTTTCAGCAAAAATTAAACCCGAAGGTAATCACGATTACAAGGATAGCTGTTTTATATGCAGCGTCTTGTAAAATTTTTGGACGGTATCGTATGAGCACAGAGGTGTATTGGAACAATTTTATACAGGTATTAACAGGCTGATTGACGTGATCAGCATTATTTTAACCCCAAAGGTAATCATGATTGCCTTTTGCAGAATATATAAAATCTGGATGGGAGGGATGAATCAGGAGAAACACAGAGAAGTATTAATTGATACAGTCACAGCAGGTTAAAAGGTAAAAACGTAAAAAGAAAGGTAAAAGAGTA
>JAUNPP010000043.1 GCA_030536685.1 Lachnospiraceae bacterium | reverse complement strand
CAGAATGGAAAGTCGGGAAATACTGCAGCGTAGACAGAAAGCAAAGAGTATAAAAAGGTGAGACGTAAATGGATTGGATAAAACGTCTGCCTATAAAGAAATCAGGCGGTCGGCTGCTGGCAGCAGTGCTGGCCGCCATTTCTTTTGCAGGCATGATATTTCTGGCCAATAATGGCCGGCCGACTTATCAAAGCAGTGATACGTCGGGAGTAGAGTATGAAGTAGGAAAGGTAGTAGGAATTCTGGAGGATCATACGACTGAGGATGAAAAGACAGACGGAATCCTCCGCGGAAATATGGAACTGCAGATTCGGATTCTGACAGGAAGGTATAAGGGGGAAACCGTCAATGTAACGAACTATTTTAGTGCGCTTTATAATGTTCGGGTGAAACAGGGCGAAAAAGTCAGTATTCGGATTGACACGGTGGGAGAGGGAGAATTTCAGGTTTCCATCTATAATTATTATCGTGTTCCACAAATGTTCGGCTGTGTGGCTGCATTTTTACTTTTTCTGATTCTGATAGGAGGAAAGAAGGGCGCCAAGTCTGCTTTGGGACTGATTTTTACGATGGCCTGTGTGATCGGAATTTTGCTTCCTCTGGCTCTGAAGGGATATTCGGTTCTGGGAGTGACGATTCTGCTGATTCTTCTATGCAATCTTGTGACCTTCTGGATGATTGACGGGATTCAGATAAAGACAATGGTTGCAGCGGCCGGAAGCGTCTGCGGCGTACTGGCAGGAGCCGCATTTTCGCTTGCGGCGCAGGCGGCGATGCATGTGACAACCTATCAGATGGAGGAGGCGGAGACGCTGCTTCTAATCACAACAACAACGAAGCTTCAGCCGAAGAACCTGTTTCTGTGCGGTATTTTAATCGCATGTATGGGAGCGGTCATGGATGTGGCAATGAGCATTGCCTCGTCGGTAGCTGAAGTGCACAGGGTAAATCCGCAGCTTGGAAAATGGGAGCTGTTTTGTTCAGGAATGAATATCGGAAGAGACGCTATGGGCACGATGTCCAATACCCTGATTCTTGCATTTGCGGGGAACTCTTTGAATATGATGCTGATGATCTACTCTTACGGAATCGGATTCCAGCAGCTTATGAACACGGATTTTGTGGCGATTGAGATCATACGGAGCATGGCGGGCAGCGTGGGAATCATCTGTACTGTTCCGATTGTAGCTTTTATTGCAGCAGCCGTATTTTCAAAAAAAGAAGTCTGTACAAACCAAAAAAGATAAGCTTCGGCCTGACCGGCAATATAGATTTGCCGGTCAGGCTATTTATATTTATCGGCCAGGCTATTTATATTGGACTGTGAACAGTAATCTTTTTGATACCAAAATGGGACGACGGTGAAAATTGTCATGTACAAATTAAATTTTGTAGGATATACTTGAATATACAGAAAAGCCCTTTCGGGCAAAATTTTTTTGAGATATACGATATGGATGGAGGAAAGACGTTTGATTACAATTCAAAACTATGTGAAAGCTGAAAGTCTGGAGCAGGCCTGGGAGCTGAATCAGAAGCGCAGCGCCCGTGTTATGGGCGGTATGCTGTGGATGCGCCTGAGCCGTAAAAAAATCCAGACAGTGATAGACCTTTCCGGTCTGGGACTTGATGGGATAGAGGAAACAGAGGATGCATTTAAAATCGGATGCATGACTACCCTTAGAGAGCTGGAAAATCATCCCGGTCTTTTGGCTTATACAGATGGCGCTGTGAAGGAAAGCGTACGTCACATTGTAGGCGTTCAGTTCAGAAATCTTGCTACTGTAGGAGGCAGTATTTTCGGAAGATATGGTTTTTCCGATGTGCTGACGATGTTCCTGGCGCTGGACAGTTATGTGGAGCTGTACAAGGGCGGTGTAATTCCGCTTGTTCAGTTTGCGCAGATGAAAAAAGATAATGATATCCTGGTGCGCGTAATTGTGAAAAAGGAGGCCTGCCGCACAGCCTATCTGTCACAGCGCAATACAAAGACGGATTTTCCTGTTCTGACCTGTGCGGTGTCAGCGGCCAAAGGAAGACCTGTGAAAGCTGTAATCGGTGCGAGACCGCAGCGTGCAGTCATTGTGGAGGATGAAAGTGGTATTCTTGCAGGTGGAATTACTGCGGAAACAGCGGCTGAATTTGGCAGATACGCGGCTTCCTGCCTGAAATTTGGTTCCAATATGCGTGCCTCGGCAGAATATCGCGGTAGGATTGCTGAAGTATTAGTAAAAAGAGCCTGTCTGAAGCAGGAAGATCCGAAGCAGAAAAATCTGAAGCTGGAAGGAGGCCGCACATGTTAGTACAGATTACGGTGAATGGAAAGCTGCTGAAAGAAGAAGTGGAAGCAGATTTAACGTTATTTACATTTTTGAGAAATCACGGCTGTTACAGTGTGAAATGTGGCTGTGAGACAACAAACTGCGGTCTGTGTACGGTTATGATGAATGGAAACCCCGTACTTTCCTGCGCGGTACTGGCTGCGCGGGCAGATGGAGCGCAGATTGAAACACTGGAAGGACTTCAGGAGGAAGCTGCGGAATTTGGAGCATTTATCGCCAATCAGGGAGCGGATCAGTGCGGTTTCTGCAATCCCGGTTTTATTATGAATGTAATTGCCATGCTTCGCGAATATGAGAATCCTTCCGAAGAGGAAATGCAGGAGTTTCTGGCGGGAAATCTTTGCCGCTGCAGCGGATATGAAGGCCAGACCCGCGCGCTGAAGGCATTTCTTGCACAGCGAGCTGAAAAAGGCAGCGCAGGAGCCAATGCTGGAAGCAATACAGGCGCCGGTGCGGAAAGCAGCGCAGGAGCTGATGCAGAAAACAGTACAGCTCATGCTTCTGAAAGACAGGGAAAGGGGGAAGCGTAATGAATACAGAAAATTTAAAATATGTAAGTAAAGAACTTCCCAAGCTGGATTCCATGGCGCTGGTGACAGGGAAGCCGGTTTATCTGGATGATGTGGCGCCGAAGGATTGTCTGGTTGTAAAGGTGCTTCGCAGTCCTCATGCGTCTGCAGTGATTGAAACGATTCAAACAGAAAAAGCAATGCTGGTTCCCGGCATCGAGGGGATTTATACCTGGGAGGATGTGCCGCAGAGCCGTTTTACGATGGCAGGTCAGACTTATCCCGAGCCGAGCCCGTATGACCGCCTGATCCTTGACCGCCGTGTCCGCTATGTGGGAGATCCCGTGGCGATTGTGGCAGGTGCGGATGAAAAATGCGTGGACAAAGCGCTGAAAATGATTAAAGTGACTTATCAGGTAGAGGAGCCGGTACTGGATTTCCATACCGCAAAGGACAATCCTGTTCTGGTACATCCGGAGGAGAGCTGGAAATCCTTATGTCCGGTTGGTGCGGACAATAAACGAAACTTGTGCGCCAGCGACGTATGCAGCGACGGCGATGTGGATGCGGTGATGGCAGATTGCGATGTGGTAGTTGAAGGGACTTATCATACGAAGGCCAATCAGCAGGCGATGATGGAAACCTTCCGCACTTACTGCAGCATCGATGCCTACGGCAGACTGAATGTCGTAAGCTCCACCCAGATCGTATTCCATGTGCGCCGTATTATTTCCAATGCACTGGGGATTCCGAAATCAAAGATTCGTGTAACAAAGCCCAGGATTGGCGGCGGCTTCGGCGCGAAACAAAGTGTTGTCAGCGAGGTATTTCCGGCATTTGTAACATGGAAGACGGGAAAACCCTCCAAAATGATCTTCAGCCGGAAAGAATCCCAGATTGCATCTTCTCCCCGTCATGAGATGGAAGTCACCGTAAAGGTGGGCGCTTCCAAAGACGGTACGATTCGTGCGGTTGATCTGTATACGCTGTCCAACACCGGCGCTTACGGTGAGCATGGTCCGACAACGGTAGGTCTCAGCGGTCACAAATCAATTCCGCTTTACAGCAAAAATGTAGAAGCCTTCCGTTTTGCCTACGATGTAGTTTATACCAATGTAATGTCTGCAGGCGCTTACCGCGGATACGGTGCAACACAGGGTATTTTCGCTCTGGAATCTCTGGTATCCGAGCTGGCGGATAAGCTGGGAATGGACCCTACTGTGATTCGCGAAAAGAATCTGGTAGCAGAGGGCATGAATATGCCTGCTTATTACAATGAGCCGAACGACAGCTGTGCGCTTGACCGTTGTATGGCGCGCGCTAAAGAAATGATTGGCTGGGATACAAAAGAACGGGTGCGCGATATGGGCAACGGCAAGGTGCGGAGCATGGGCGTAGCCATGGCAATGCAGGGCTCTGGTATTTCCAACCTGGATGTCGGTTCTGCTACGATCAAATTAAATGATGACGGTCTGTTTACGCTGCTGATTGGTGCGGCGGATATGGGTACCGGCTGTGATACGACCATGGCGCAGGTTGCGGCGGAGGTGCTGCAGTGTTCTTACGATCAGATCATGGTTCTGGGGGCAGATACGGATGCATCTCCCTATGACTCCGGTTCCTACGCTTCCAGTACAGCATTTGTAACGGGAAAAGCAGTAGAAAAAGCGGCGCAGCAGATGGTTTCCAATATCCTGGAAAATGCAGCTGCCTGGATGGGAATTACCGATGAGAGTGAGAAAGAGGCGCTTTGCTACGAAAACGGCCGTGTTTACAGCCCGGTAAGCGGCAGGGAAATGTCTCTGGCAGAAATTGCCAAAAGCGCAATGGCAGGCCCTCACAAGACAATGGAAGTAACCGTCAGCCACTGCTGCCCGACCTCTCCGCCCCCGTATATGGTAGGGATTGCAGAGGTTGAAATTGATAAGGAAACCGGTTCTGTAGAGCTGGTGGATTATGCAGCAGCGATCGACTGCGGAACGCCTCTGAACCGGAATCTGGCAAGAGTTCAGGTAGAAGGCGGCATCGGACAGGGTATCGGTATGGCGCTCTACGAGGATATTCAGTACAATGAAAAAGGACGTCTCTACAACAACTCCTTTATGCAGTATAAAATCCCCACTCGCCAGGATATGAAAAATATCCGTGTGGAATTTGAAAGCAGCTACGAGGACAGAGGCCCCTTTGGAGCAAAATCCATCGGTGAGATCGTAATCAATACCCCTTCCCCTGCATTAAATAATGCAATCGCAGGAGTTACCGGCTGTTATTTCCACGAACTTCCCATTACCCCCGAGAAGATTCTCAAGGCAATTCGGGAAAATGAAAAAAACAGAAAATAATAGTATGAAGGTAGAATTCATTGTGATGGCGGCTGGGAACAGCCGCCGTTTTAAAAACAATAAGCTGTTATACCCTTTGAACGGGCAACCTGTGTTCTGCTACATTCTGGATACGCTGGAACAGGCGGTAAGGAAGCTTCAGATGGAATCGGAACCGTCGTTTTCCGGGCGTATTTTAGTAGTAACACAGTATGAGGAAATATTAAAGGAAACAGAGCGGCGGCGCCGGGAAAACAGAAAAGGGCTTTCCGAAGCGGATTTCTCCTTCTGGCAGCCGGGAATTTTCAGTCCTGAAAGTGTGGATGGTGTTTCTTTTACGATCAAAAATGCTTTGCGGGCTGCAGGAAAAGAATCGGATTGGTATGTGTTTTTAACGGCTGATCAGCCTTTTTTGAGGGCCGGTTCCATTGTACGTCTTTTAAAAGAAACAACAGAATCGAAAAAAGGAATTGGAAGCATGTGCTTCGGAGAACAGCCGGGAAATCCTGTCGTGTTCAGCCGGAGATATCTGCCTGAGCTGCTGGCTCTTACGGGCGACTGCGGCGGGCGCAGGATTGTAAAAAAGCACCCGGAGGACTGCTGCTTCTGTCAGGTGGAAGATGAAATGGAACTGGCAGATGCAGATACACAGGAATCTATGAATACACTTCTTGATTATTTTGCGGAAACGTAGTATAACTGATACATTCACCATTTTTTGTGTCGAAAAATGAACCGAAAAATTCTGCGGTTACATATTTACTTTTTACTTTATCAGGGAGGAACATCATATGCAGATTTTAAAAGATAGAATCAGAAAAGACGGCGTAATCAGAGAGGGGAACGTATTAAAGGTTGACCGTTTTTTAAATCATCAGATGGATGTTGAGTTATTTGCAGAAATCGGCAAGGAGCTGAAAAAACGTTTTGAAGGAAATGAAATCAACAAAATCCTTACCATCGAAGCCAGCGGGATCGGAATCGCCTGTGTAGTAGCACAGTCCTTCGGATGTCCCGTTGTATTTGCAAAGAAAAACAAAACCAAAAATATCGCAGGTGAAGTTTATACCAGCAAAGTAGAATCCTTTACCCATGGCAGAGTATATGACATTATCGTAGCAAAAGAATTTCTCGGTCCGCAGGACAAGGTTCTCCTGATCGACGATTTCCTCGCCAACGGAAAAGCGCTTGAAGGCCTGATCTCTTTAGTCAGAGAATCCGGAGCAGAACTTGTCGGAGCCGGAATCGTAATCGAAAAAGGCTTCCAAAGAGGCGGCGACGCCATCCGCGAAATGGGAATCCATCTCGAATCCCTCGCAATCGTAGAAAGCATGAACGAAAAAACAGGAGAGATTGTCTTCAGAGGAGATAATTAACAGTTTTTCGCGGGGCGGATAGAATGGGGTGGGGGGTGTCCAGGGGACGCATCAGCGCCCGGATACGAAATCCTTCCGAGGACCAGGCTGGTTCCCAGCAATGTCCTCTACAGGATTTGTATCCGGGCGCTGATGCTGGTTTTTGGGATACCCTCACCTCATTCTATCTGCGATGGAGCCTCTAAAACTGTTATGGGGAGAGCAACGTATGGAAATCTTGTGTAGTATGGGAATCTTGTGGCAGATGAGTATCTTGTTAAGTGATACATAAGTCATCTTCACAATCCCAATGCGCAGCATCCTCCCAGGATGCTGCGCGAGGGTATTCATTTGGGTGAGACAAAGAATGCGATCCCGCCAGAGAGCGGCTGGTCGGTAAGTCTCCGCAGCGGGCATTTTTCCAGCCCGCCAAGGAGACTTCGCCGACCAGCCGCTCTCTGGCGTTCACCATCCCCCTCCCAAATGACACACCTTCGTAACATCCATTAATTTTCTTTTAAATTTCCCCATATTTATTGACTTTTTACAGAGTCTTCAGTAGCATGAAAAGCAATTGTGCATGAATGTAAATGGGAGACATAGATATAGATAATATGAAGGTTTTTAGAAAGATTTTAAAGAGATTAGTGGTGTCGGCGGTTGTTCTCGCCGGTATTTTTTGTTTGAATCAGTGGATGAACGGGCAGATTTTTGTTCGGCAGATTGTTGTGGAGTCGGCGGATCTGCCGAAGGCTTTTGAGGGATATCGTATTTTACAGCTGACGGATATTCATTCTGTTCGCTCCCGGGAGCAGGGAGAGCTGATTTTGAGTAAGGTGGAGAAGGAAGCGCCGGATGTTATTGCCGTTACCGGCGATCTGGTGGATTCTTACTATTATACACAGAGTGCGGCGGCGTCTGAGGATACAGATGAACAGAAATCTGTTCCGGATCAGCTTACTTTGGAGCTGATGCAAAAACTGGTGAAGGTGGCGCCGGTTTATATGGTATATGGCAATCATGAGATGGTTCTGCTGGATGACCCGGATAAGAACCCGCTGAAGGTAGCGATGGAGAAGGCCGGAGTGGTTTTGCTGAATCATGAAAAAATCCGTCTGGAAAGGGATGGGGAATTTATCTGGCTTGCGGGAGTACAGGATCCAATCGTATTGTATAAGGATGAGCTGTTTGCCGGCTCCGGGGACGATAACCGCACGAGGCTGGAAGCAGAGCTGAGTTATATTTCAGAGGTGATTTCAGAGGAGGATTTTACGGTTCTGCTGTCACATCGCCCGGAATATTTTGAATTATATACACAATTTCCTGTAGATCTTGCCCTTACAGGCCATGCGCATGGCGGGCAGGTGCGGATTCCTTTTGTGGGAGGTCTGTATGCACCGGGACAGGGCTTCTTTCCCCGCTATACTTCGGGACTCTATGAAGAAGGAGATTTTCAGATGATAACCGGGCGCGGGATTGGAAATTCCAAGAATCTGATGAGGGTGTTTGATCCGCCTGAAATAATTGTGACAGAGCTTTCCGAGGAAATCCAGAAATGATTTTAGCAGAGCTTTCCAGGGAAGAAGCCTGAAACATCTGCAACCGGGACGACACATTTTCTTGAGAAAATCTTAAGAATTTCTTAACGAAAACTTGGCTTGAAAAGCATTTATTTGTTGGTTATCATTTAAAGTAAGGAAATTTCTGAAAAATACAAACCTGAAACGAAGAAATTGAATCTTTAATATAGAGGAAACGTTAGGGGAAGGGAAGATAAGAGAATGTACGAAAAGATTATGATTGTCGATGATGAGAAGGAGATTGCGGATTTACTGGAGCTTTATCTGAAAAATGATGGCTTTATTGTATATAAATTTTACAACGGAACAGATTTTCTGGAACAGCTGCATACTGTGACCCCGGATCTGCTCCTTTTGGATGTGATGCTGCCGGATATCGACGGATTTACGATTTGTCAGAAAGTACGGGAAAAGTATGTTTTTCCTATTATCATGCTGACGGCCAAGGTGGATGACAGCGATCTGATCATGGGACTGACTCTGGGAGCGGATGATTATATTACGAAGCCGTTTAAACCGATTGAGGTTCTGGCCCGTGTTAAGACGCAGCTTCGCCGCTATACCCGTTACAATCAGGTGGATTCTGCGCAGGCTGAACCAGCGCAGGAATATAATATCCGAGGTCTGGTTATTAATAATAAGACGCACAAATGCAGCCTGTTTGGCCAGAATGTCTCACTGACCCCGATTGAATTCAACATTCTGTGGTATTTGTGTGAGCATCAGGGAAATGTTGTTTCTTCCGAGGAGCTGTTTGAAGCGGTATGGGGAGAGAAATTTCTGGACAACAATAATACGGTTATGACACATATCGGAAGATTAAGAGAAAAATTAAAGGAACCGGCTCGAAAACCCAAGTTTATTAAAACCGTATGGGGTGTCGGGTATCAGATTGAGTAATGAAGAAAATGTTGGAGGAATGATTGATCCCTTCCGAAGGCAGCAGCACAGCAGGCGCTGCAGGAGGTAGATGTGGAACGGCGGGATAGAGATAAAACAAGGGACGGCGGGCAGCAGAACGGCAAACTGAAAAAGAGAATGCTGGAAAATCGAATCAAGATCAGAGTGAGAGTCTTTTTTCACAAGGTTCTGCGCTATCTGCAGGATATGGGAGTTGTGGATGTCCGTGGCTTTCATAATCAGGTGACGATGAAGCTGTGGAAAAGAACACTGACGTATCTGAAGATCTATACAGGAATCTGTCTGGTGATGCTGCTTGCGATTCTGCAGCTGAAGGATCTGCTGCAGCAGCATTTCTGGCAGAGCACAAACCCGTATTATGCATTTTTGCATTTTCTGGATCAGTGGAGATATCAGATTCCGCTTATATTATATTGTATCGGATGTATGCTGATCATGTTCAGGGCCTTTCGAAAGGCAGTTCATTATCTGGATTTTGCTTTGCAGGCATCTGAGAAGATAGCGGATGAGTCGAAAGAGCTGATCGAACTGCCGGATGATTTTAAAGAAATTGAAACGCAGTTTAATGCAGTAAAGCTGGAGGTGCAGAATAATGCCAGGGCTGCCAAGGAGGCGGAACAGCGTAAAAATGATCTGGTTGTTTATCTGGCGCATGATCTGAAGACGCCGCTTACCTCCGTGATCGGATATCTGACACTTCTGTCGGAAGCAACTGATATTTCGCCGGAGGTGCAGCAGAAATATATCGGAATTGCATTGAATAAAGCGGAGCGTCTGGAGGATCTGATCAGTGAATTTTTTGAGATTACCAGATTTAATCTGACACAGATCACTTTGGAACTGGGCAATATCAATCTGACGCGCCTGCTGGAGCAGCTGGTGTATGAATTTTCTCCGATGCTGTCGGAAAAACGGCTGACCTGCAAGCTTCAGGTTCCCCCGGATCTGTTTTTTTGCTGTGATGGCGATAAGATGCAGAGAGTATTTGACAATCTGCTGCGCAATGCAGTGAATTACAGCTATCCGAATACAGAAATCCGTATTTGGGTAGTACAGGAGGAAGCGGGACTTAGACTGACCTTTTTGAATCATGGAAATACGATTGCAGCTGACCGGCTCGACCGCCTGTTTGAACAGTTTTTCCGTCTGGATTCTTCACGTGATTCCGCAAGCGGCGGGGCAGGGCTTGGTCTTGCCATTGCCAGAGAAATCGTTGAACTGCATCACGGTACGATCTGCGCATACAGCAGCAACAATGAGATCGTTTTTGAAATTTTCTTTCCGAAAGGACAGGAAAAGCCGGATAAACCTGCAAAAATGGAACATTAAAGAGAAGAACTATTGTTGTGTGAAATGGAATAAAAAGGAAGCTTTATGGGCAGACTGCAAATGGAATAAATGCTGAATGATCTGCAGCGGCAGATCTGCAGCGATGGATTCATATAAGAAGGAGGGAATACTTTGAACAGGGAAACACAGCGCAAAACAGTGCTGATTTGTATTATCATGATCGTTGCGGGAGTCTGTTTATTTTTAAATGCCGCATCAGGTCTTACATCATATTGGGGCAGTAACAGCGGCCGCAGATCCAATACGGCCGGTATGGGAGACGGACAGGCAGTTTCAGCGGAAACAGATTCATTTTCTGAGCCGACAACGGAAGCTTCCCCTCAGGCGCTTGCAGCGGTTCAGGGTGCAATGTCTCCCGGAAGTCAGGTAAACCTGATGGAAAGCTCTGACAAGATCCGGTATATCCGGTCTCATGAAAAACTGTATCCGGAGGAGCTTTTAAGCCTTCTTTCCCGCAATGTGGAAACGGTGGATTTTGTCTACAGCTACCCGAAGTTAGTGAAAGCAGGTCTGAATACAGAGGCGGCAGCGGAAAATATTACGTTTACAAAGGCGGAACTGAAGGAGAAGCATCCTTTATTTCTGCAGTGGGATACCCGCTGGGGGGCGATTCCCTACGGAAGCAGTATGATGGCTCTGTCGGGATGCGGACCTACCTGTCTTTCGATGGCAGCCGTTGCTCTGACCGGTGATAAAAATGCCACTCCGGCAGCTGTTGCGGCCTATTCAATGGAACAGGGATACTATATGGAAGGCCAGGGAACCGCATGGTCGCTGATGTATGAGGGCTGTAAAAATTATGGCCTGAAATCGGAAGATATTGCCTGCGAGGAAGAGGAAATGGCGCAGAAGCTTTCGCAAGGCTGTGTGCTGATCTGTTCCGTTGCTCCGGGAGATTTTACACAGAACGGCCATTTTATTGTAATCTACGGTTATGATGACGGATGGTTCGAGATAAATGATCCCAACAGCGTAAATCTAAGCAATGCAAAATGGAAATTTGACCGGCTGAAAGGACAGATCCGAAATATCTGGGCAATGTCCGCAGCAGATGAATAAGGTAAGTTACCGTTCAAAATTGTGATAGTAAAAAATTCTAAAAACCGGCAAGCCGTCTATGATACGAAGTCTGTCCGGGGCTAAGGGTGTTTTCAAAAAGCATCAATACGCCCCTTGCAGACTTCTTTTTTCGTTTCACGGATGTTGCACATTGCAATTCATTTTGGAATAGATTATAATTTTTTACAGGGAAATGATAAGTTGGAAATATTGGAGGCGCTTATGGATTTGGATTACCGGATTTTGTATCGATCGGGTTTGTTTGGCGGAATTACGGAAACGGAAATTGCGGCAATGTTTGATTGCCTTCATGCCAGAGAAGAGCATTACAGAAAAGGTGAATTTATCTACTATGAAGGGGACGTGATACAGGAAGCAGGGATTCTTATGTCTGGTACAGCACATGTGATGCAGGATGATTTCTGGGGGAACCGCAATATCATTTATGTGATGAAGGCGGGGGATGTTTTCGGAGAGGTGTATGCCTGCCTTGGAAATGAAAAGCTGCAGACCAGCGTAAGTGCGGAATCAGACTGTCATGTACTCTTTATCAATCTGCAAAAAGCGATGCATGTTTGCAAGAATACCTGCATTTTTCATCAGAGGCTCATCGAGAATCTGGTTTATTCCGTGGCGAAGAAAAACCTGAATCTGACCGCCAAGATGCAGCACACCTCGCGGCGCAGCATACGGGAAAAGGTGCTGTCTTATCTATCGGAGGAATCGCGAAGAAATGCAAACAGTACCTTTGTGATTCCATTTACCAGGCAGCAGATGGCGGATTTTCTGGCGGTAGACAGAAGTGCGTTGTCGAAGGAACTGGCTAAGATGAAGCAGGAAGGTCTGATCGAATATGAAAAAAACAGGTTTCGGCTTATTACACGGCAATAGTCGGTATCCCATTGCATAAACGGAGGTAAGAGGTTACAGCTTGTCATGCGATGCGGTATCAGATGATCAAGGAGAAAAAATGGAGTACGGTTACAGAGAACACAGACTGCATGGAACACAGCAGTTTCCATGTGCTTATTATAATGCAGCGAGCTGCAGCAGAGAGGGGGGATTTGAAGTAAAGTATCACTGGCATGAGGAGATTGAAATCATGTTTTTACAAAAAGGTGATTTCCTTGTGGAGATCAATATGGTACAGTATGAGCTTTCAGCTCCCTGTATCTGTGTGATCAACAGCGGGGAGCTTCATGCTTTGCAGACGGTTTCAGAGGAATATACGGAGAATGCCATTGTATTTCATCCGAGACTGCTGGCGTTTCAGGAGGCAGATCAGATGCAGGAGCAGATTATTGATGTGCTGATTGAAAACTGCCTGCAGCTGCCGAGGATCATCAGGCCCTCTGATACGATCTGGAATGTGGTCTTTCACGAATATATTTGTATGGAACAGGCATTTTTACGCGATTCGAAGAGGATTGAGCAGGATCAGCTTCTGGCGGATACCGCGGTCAGTCAGCTTGTGGTGAAGGCTTCCCTTCTCAAAATCCTGGCCAGCTTTCAGACCGCTGCGCTTCTGCAGGTGCGGCCGGTCAGAGAGGATATCAGGGTATTTTATGTGAAGGCGGCTCTTTCCTATATTCATGAGCATTATAAGGAAAAAATCTATATCCGGGATCTGGCCAGTCAGGCCGGATTGAACGAACAGTATTTCTGCAGGCTGTTCCGCAAAGTGATCCGCATGTCGCCGGTAGAGTATATGAACAGCTATCGGATGAAAAAAGCGATTGCTCTGCTGGAGCAAAGCGAACTTTCTGTCACGGAGGTTGCATATGAGTGCGGTTTTCATGATATGGGCGGATTTATCCGGGAATTTAAAAAAATGACGGAAACAACGCCTTTGCAATATCGGAAAAAATTTCGCCTGCATAGCTGAATTTTTGCCTTTTATCCTATTGTTATGCGAGTAAGAGAAATAAAAAAGTCATAATATCCTAATTTTTAATCACATTACGGCAAGAATTAAATCGCAGATGCCTGTATACTGGAACCAGATAAAAAACGACAGACATTTTCAGGAGGAATATAAGATGAAAAAGAAATGGTGGCATGATAAAGTAGCATATCAGATTTATCCCAAGAGCTTTTATGACAGCAACGGAGACGGTATCGGCGATATCCCTGGTATTATCAGCAAGCTGGATTATCTGAAGGATCTGGGCGTAGACATTATCTGGCTTTCTCCTTGCTTCTGTTCCCCTCTGGCGGATCAGGGCTATGATATTTCCGATTATTACAATATTGATCCTCGTTTCGGCACTATCGAAGACATTGATGTTCTTCTGGAAGAAGCAAAGAAGCGTGATATGTATATTTTAATGGACCTTGTAGTAAATCACTGTTCCGACGAACACGAATGGTTTGAAAAGGCATGTGAAGACCCCATGGGCGAATATGGCAAATTCTTCTACATCCAGAATGGTAAGGAAGATGGCAGCGAGCCCAATAACTGGCGTTCCTACTTCGGTGGAAGCGCATGGGACAAGCTTCCCGGTCATGAAGAGGAAAATCTCTATTATCTGCATCTGTTCCACAAAAAACAGCCCGATCTGAACTGGGAACACAAGGAGATGCGAGAAGAGGTTTACAAGATGATCAACTGGTGGCTGGATAAAGGACTTGCCGGCTTCCGTATTGATGCGATCATCAATATCAAAAAAGCGCTGCCCGTGGAAAATTACAGCTACCCCGCTGACCGTGATGACGGTCTGGTAAGACCTCAGCGCATGTTAAAGGATGCGGTAGGAATCGGTGAATTTCTGGGCGAGATGCATGAGCGCACCTTTAAGCCTCATGATTCCTTCGCTGTAGGTGAAGTATTTGACGTAGAAAAGAAGGATTTACCTGAATTTATCGGTGATGACGGATATTTCTCATCTATGTTTGACTTTAATGAAACGATTTTCGGAAGCAGCGACAAGGGCTGGTACGATGCAAAGAAGATCACACCCGATGATTATAAGCGCTGCTGCTTTGAAAGCCAGGCCGAAATGGATGGCGTCGGATATTTCTCCAACATTATCGAAAATCATGATGAACCCCGCGGCGTCAGCCGTTACATTCCCGAAGGCGAATGCACACCCCGCGCGAAAAAGCTGCTGGGCGCAATGAATTTCCTGCTGAAGGGTCTGCCCTTTATTTATCAGGGACAGGAAATCGGTATGGAAAATGTGGTACTGGAAAGCATTGACCAGGTTGATGATATCTCCACTCTGGATGAATATCAGGTAGCAAAGAATGCAGGTCTGTCAGATGAGGAAGCATTAAAGGTTGTAAACTTCTTCAGCCGTGACAATGCCCGTACTCCGATGCAGTGGACAGACAAAGCGCAGGCCGGATTTACCACCGGAACTCCCTGGCTGTATGTAAATCCTAACTACACTGAAATCAACGTAGCAGCACAGGAAGAAGACCCTGAAAGCGTACTGAACTGGTACAAGGCTCTGATTTCTCTGCGTAAAAATCCTGAATATAAGGAAACAGTTGTATACGGAGATACAGTTCCCGTACTGGAAGACACACACAATCTGATGGCATATTACAGAAAAGGTGAAAATCAGACCATACTCGTAATCGGCAATTACCAGCCGCAGGCACAGACTGTAGAACTGCCCTGTGAAATTGAAAAGGTACTGCTGGACAATACCAAAGGCGTTCAGAATGAATACAGTGAACTGCCCGCATTCAAAGACGGCAAGCTTACGCTGGAAGGCTATCAGACAATCGCAGCAGTTGTAAAAGAAGCTTAATTTAAAATTATGATATTTGAGTCAAAAGGGTGAGATACGGGTGAGATACCGTTGTGCCTGCACAAAAAGGGATTTTACCCCGGGACTTGCCCGGACATACAAACAGTTACATAGCAGGTTATAGTATGTTATAGAACTTTTTATAAATTTATAAATTCGGAGGAAAATGATCATGGATAAAAAGTGGTGGAAAGAGAGCGTTGTATATCAGATTTACCCTCGCAGCTTCTGCGACAGCAACGGAGACGGAATTGGCGATTTAAATGGTATTACCAGCAAGATGGATTACCTGAAAGAGCTGGGAATCGATGTAATCTGGCTGTCACCCGTTTACCAGTCTCCCAATGCAGATAACGGCTATGATATCAGCGATTATCAGGCAATTATGGAAGAATTCGGTACAATGGAAGATTACGACCGTATGCTTGCAAGCGCTCATGAACACGGCATCAAGATCGTAATGGACCTTGTTGTAAACCACACATCTGATGAGCATCAGTGGTTTGTAGAAAGCCGCAGCTCAAAAGACAATGCAAAGCGCGATTACTATATCTGGAGAGATGCAAAGGACGGACACGAACCGAACAACTGGCATTCCTGCTTCAGCGGCTCCGCATGGAAATATGATGAAACAACAGATATGTACTATCTTCACATGTTTGCGGAAAAACAGCCCGATCTGAACTGGGACAATCCCGTTGTCCGCGATGACGTCTTCAAGATGATGACCTGGTGGTGCGACAAAGGCATTGACGGCTTCCGTATGGACGTTATCAGCATGATCTCCAAGGTAGAAGGTCTGCCCGACGGCGTAGACGGCAATTACACCCCCTATGTCTGCAACGGCCCTCACGTTCATGAATATCTGCAGGAAATGAATGAAAAGGTATTATCCCGCTATGACCTGCTGACAGTAGGCGAATGCCCCGCTGTAACAGTAGACGAAGCAAAGAAATATGCCAACAGCAACGGCACAGAGCTTAGCATGGTATTCCAGTTTGAACACATGGATCTGGACGGCGGAGAAACCTTCAAGTGGAATGAAAGAAAAATCCCGCTTTCCGGTCTGAAAGCAGTTATGAACAAATGGCAGACAGGACTGGAAAACTGCGGCTGGAATTCTCTGTACTGGTGCAACCACGACCAGCCCCGTATGCTGTCCCGTATGGGAAATGACAGCGACGAATACCGCGAAGTTTCCGCTAAAATGCTGGGAACCGCTCTTCACATGATGCAGGGAACTCCCTACGTATATCAGGGTGAAGAACTGGGCATGACCAACGTACCTTTCGGCAGCATGGAAAATATCCGTGACATCGAAAGCATCAATGCATTCAACGAACTGACCGCAAACGGCACATTTGACGAAGAAACCATGTTCAGATATATCTGCTACAAAGGACGCGACAACGCACGTACTCCGATGCAGTGGGACGACAGTGAAAACGCAGGATTTACAACAGGAACACCCTGGATCATGGTAAATCCTAACTACACCAAAATCAACGCCAAAGAACAGGTTTCCCGCAAGGACTCCGTTTTCCACTACTACAAAAAGCTGATTGCTCTGCGTCACACAGAAGAAGCAGTTGTTTACGGAAGCTTTAATCTGCTGATGCCCGAAGACGAAGAAGTATTTGCATACACCAGAACTCTCGGCAGCACAGTATTATTCATCGCCTGCAACTACAGCCAGAACGAAGCAGCCGTTGAAATCCCCGCAGAACTCGCAGGAAAGAAGGCAGAACTGCTGATCTCCAACTACGACGAACAGGGAGAAACCGCAGCAAAAACACTGCGCGCTTATGAAGCAGTAGTTTGGAAATACACTTTATAGGGTTTTCCGGGGAAATGTAGCAGGCCCGGGCCTTTCATAACGGTTTGTTTGCTTATTGGGGAAATGTGTGAAGGCTCCATTACAGTAATATCCTGTTCGGGGACGCGCTCTCGCTCGGATCGAACGCAGCGGAACTAAACTCTCGAACTGTCTTTCAGACAGCCCGATCGTTAAGTACCGGCGTTCTCTATGGTCCCTTTCACAGGATAATACTGTAATTCCGCCGCCACGGTTTTGCAAAAGAAAGTTAGAAAGGTTGTTTGAAAGGCCGTTTGATTGATATTTTATATATTTAAAGGACGCAAGCCGGGTATGATATAAAGTCAGCGAGGGGCGTATTGGTGCAAAGCACTCTTAGCCCCGGTCAGACTTCGTATCATACCCGGCTTGCTGTTTTTTGCTAAAGTCGACAGTGGCAAGAAGTCTGTATCATAGCCGGCTTACTGTTTTTTTGCTAAATTCTGCAATAGCTTTCAGTTTCTCCTACATGTGTCGGATATCTAAGCCGCCATCCTCCCCATATGGTTTGCGTGTTTATGACAGAAAGTCCCCCGCGAAACCCAGCCGCATGGAGGAAGTACAGGTCTTGCAGGCGGCATTGGCCATGTATGGCCCCAGGCGCCGGAAAGACCTGTACTTCCTCCATGCGGCGTCCCCTCCTCCTCCCCTTTCTGTCCCAAACCCCCCAAACCATTACATTAAATTCACTCATATTTTGGTATTTTTTTAACTTTTGTATTGACAATGGAATAGCCTGATAGTATATTCAACTATAGTGCTGAAACGGTTTCTCTGTATTTCTGAATTGCGGGGCAATTGGAAGGCAGGAGAGGGTTTTGGTTTGCCGTAAAAACGGTGAAAAAGGGAGTACCGTCTATGAGCGGAAGTCCTGATTTTAAGGAGGATACGAAAATGAAAAAATTCAAAAAGGCGTTAAGCCTTATGCTCGCAGCAGCTATGGTTCTTTCCCTGGCAGCCTGCGGAGGCAGTGACAAGGGTGGTTCCAAGGATGAAGCCAAATCTTCAGGTGAAGAGGTTTTCAAGATTGGTGGAATCGGACCGATTACCGGTGCGAATGCAAGTTATGGCCTTGGTGTAAAGAACGGCGCACAGATTGCAGTTGATGAGATCAATGCAGCCGGCGGTATCAATGGTTATAAGGTAGAATACAAGTTTGAAGATGATGTGACTGATAACGAAAAGTCTGTTCATGCATACAACACCTTAAAAGACTGGGGTATGCAGCTGCTGATGGGTTCTACAACCAGTACATGCAGTATTACTGTTTCTGCAAAATCTTCTGCAGACAATATGTTCCAGCTGACTCCTTCAGGTTCAGCAGTTGATTGTGTTGCAACGGACAATGCATTCCAGGTTTGCTTCACTGACCCGAACCAGGGTGTTCGTTCTGCACAGTACATTGCAGAACACAAGATGGCAACCAAGATTGCCGGTATCTATGACAGCTCTGATACATATTCTTCAGGTATCTGGACAAGCTTCAAAAAAGAAGCTGCTAACCAGGGTATTGAAATCGTTGCAGAAGGCGCTTTCACAGCAGATAACAAGACAGACTTCTCCGTACAGCTGCAGCAGGCAAAAGACGCAGGCGCAGAGATGGTATTTATGCCGATCTACTTCACAGAAGCAGCTCTGATCTTAGCTCAGGCAGACGCTATGGGATTTGCTCCTCAGTTCGTTGGCTGTGATGGTATGGATGGTATTCTGACTGTAAAGAACTTTGATACTTCTCTGGCAGAAGGTCTGGTACTGCTGACACCCTTTGCAGCAACTGCAGAAGATGAACTGACACAGAAATACGTAGAAACCTACAAAAAGAACTACAACGAAATTCCGAACCAGTTCTCAGCAGATGCTTACGATGCAATCTATATTATGAAAGCTGCAATTGAAAAAGCTGATTTAAAACCTTCTGACGGCGTTTCAGCAATCTGTGACGGCATGAAAGCTGTTATGACTGAGATCAATGTAAAAGGTCTGACCAGTGATGAAGAAGGTATGACATGGACTGAAGGCGGTGAAGTTAGCAAAGCCCCCAAAGCAGCTGTAATCAAAAACGGCGAATATGTAATGGCTCAGTAATAACTGTCTGGTAAATGTCAAATAATAGCCAAAGAGGGCGGTACCTGGTATTGCCCTCTCTTTTTCGATAAAATTCGCATTGGATAAAGCGCTGCAGGAAATACAGCGTTTTATCCAATGCGGAATGGAGGAAAACAATAAGATGAGCTTTATTAATTATTTAATCAGCGGTATCAGTCTTGGCAGTATCTATGCAATCATAGCGCTGGGATACACTATGGTATACGGAATTGCAAAAATGCTGAATTTTGCGCATGGCGATGTTATCATGGTTGGCGCCTTTACTGTTTATACCGTCTCAAGAACTATGGGAATGAATCCCATAATTGGCGTGCTTCTTTCAGTAGTTGTCTGTACCGTACTTGGTATGCTGATCGAGAGAGTTGCCTACAAACCGCTTCGTGGAGCATCCTCTCCCCTTGCGGTACTGATCACAGCGATCGGTGTCAGCTATCTGCTGCAGAATCTGGCCTTACTGATCTTTGGTTCTACCCCGGTATCATTTACTTCTGTTATTCCCTGGAAGGGAATCTCTTTAGCTGGCGGAAAGCTGAATATTTCCGGCGTAACGATCGTAACGATCGTAGCCTGTATTATTATCATGGCAGGCTTAACTTCTTTTATCCGTCATTCAAAGGCCGGTCAGGCGATGCTGGCGGTATCCGAAGATAAAGGCGCAGCACAGCTGATGGGTATCAATGTAAATGGAACGATTGCGCTGACTTTTGCGATCGGTTCTGCGCTTGCAGCCCTGGCAGGTGTTCTGCTTTGTTCTGCTTACCCTTCCCTGACTCCCTACACCGGTGCAATGCCCGGTATCAAAGCCTTTGTAGCTGCCGTTTTTGGCGGAATCGGTTCGGTTCCCGGAGCAATGATCGGCGGTATTTTACTGGGTATCATTGAAAACCTGAGTAAAGCATATATTTCCCAGCAGCTTTCCGATGCAATCGTATTTGCAGTGCTGATCGTGGTGCTTCTGATCAAGCCTACAGGTATTATGGGCAAGAATATTCAGGAAAAGGTATAAGGGGGTGTCTGAGATGAAAAAAACAAGTAAAGCAAAGAACCTCTTAAAAGGCGATTTCCTTACGTATCTGCTGGTTATTGTGGTTTATGCAGTCTTTCAGTTTATGATAGCAAACGGTTCTCTGGGAAGTCTGTATGAGGGACTTCTGGTTCCTGTCTGCATTTATGTAATCATGGCGCTGGCCTTAAATCTGGTCGTTGGTATTGTAGGCGAGCTGAGTCTGGGACATGCCGGTTTTATGTGCGTAGGTGCGTTTTCAGGAGCGATTTTTTCAAAAATCACGGCGGATATGATTACAACGGATCTGCTTCGCTTTGTGCTTGCAATTCTTGTGGGCGCTGTGACCGCCGCTGTATTCGGATTTCTGATCGGAATCCCGGTACTGCGCCTGAATGGCGATTATCTGGCGATCGTAACGCTTGCTTTCGGTGAAATCATTAAGAATGTAATGAATGTTATTTATCTGGGAGTGGATGAAAAGGGACTGCATTTTTCCATGAAGGATGAGCTGGCTCTGAATCTCGCAGAGGGCGGTAAGACAATCGTAAAGGGACCGCAGGGTATTATCGGAACACCGCATAATTCTACGTTTACGATCGGTGTGGTTCTGATTCTGATCACTCTGGTTATCGTACTGAATCTGATTCATTCCCGTTCCGGTCGTGCAATCATGGCAATTCGTGATAACAGGATCGCAGCAGAATCGATTGGTATCAATATTACAAAGTATAAAATGATGGCATTTGTAATTTCTGCAGCGCTTGCTGGTGTTGCCGGCGTTCTGTATTCTCATAATATCAGCTCTCTTCAGGCACAGCCGCAGAACTTTGGCTACAATATGTCCATTATGATTCTGGTTTATGTGGTTCTTGGCGGTATCGGCAATATGCGCGGTTCAATTATTGCAGCAGCGATTCTGACCGTTCTGCCGGAGATGCTTCGCGAATTCCAGGATTACCGTATGCTGATGTATGCGATCGTTCTGATTCTTATGATGCTGTTTAACTGGGCTCCCGCATGCCGGAGATTCCGCGAGAGATATTCACTGAAGCGCATTTTTGCGAAAAAGAATACAAAGGAGGCACAGTAAGTTATGGCTTTATTAGAGGTAAAAAACATAACCATTTCCTTTGGCGGTCTGAAAGCGGTAAACAGTTTTTCCGTATCCATTGAAAAAGGACAGCTGTATGGCCTGATCGGACCGAATGGCGCAGGTAAAACAACCGTATTTAACCTGCTGACCGGTGTGTATAAGCCGGACAGCGGCGCCGTGGAGCTGGACGGACAGAATATTACCGGAAAAAGCACGATTGAGATCAATCACGCAGGGATTGCGCGTACCTTCCAGAATATTCGCCTGTTTAAGGAATTAAGCGTGCTGGACAATGTAAAGGTCGGACTGCACAATGAATATAAATACAGCACATTGTCGGGGATTCTTCGTCTGCCCTCCTACTGGAAGACAGAAAAACAGATGAATGAGCGGGCAATGGAGCTGCTGAAGGTATTTGATCTTGATGGCGAGGCTTCCACTCTGGCGGCAAATCTGCCCTATGGTAAGCAGAGAAAGCTGGAAATTGCCAGAGCGCTGGCAACCGATCCCAAGCTTCTTCTCCTGGATGAACCGGCTGCCGGTATGAATCCGAATGAAACGGCGGAGCTGATGGAAACGATCCGTTTTGTACGTGATAACTTTGATATGACCATTCTTTTGATTGAACACGACATGAAGCTGGTATCCGGCATTTGTGAGAAACTGACGGTATTAAACTTCGGTGCAACCCTGGCCTGCGGCGAGACAGCTCAGGTTTTAAACGACCCGGAAGTTATTAAAGCATATCTGGGTGAATAGGAGGGACATATCATGGCAATGTTGGAAATCAGAGATTTATCAGTTTATTATGGTATGATCCAGGCCATAAAAGGAATTTCACTGGATGTCAATCAGGGAGAGGTAATTGCGCTGATCGGCGCAAACGGCGCAGGTAAAACGACAACTCTTCATACGATAACAGGGCTGTTAAAACCCAAAACAGGCACTGTCACATTTGACGGAGTAGATATTTCAAAGGTACCTGCTCACAAAATCGTATCAATGGGTATGGCACATGTCCCCGAAGGACGCCGTGTATTTGCAGAACTCTCTGTATTACAGAATCTGAAGCTCGGTGCGTTTACGAGAAAAGATAAAAATGAAATCGAAGAAACACTTGCAAAGGTATATAAGCGTTTCCCCCGTCTGGAGGAACGTAAAAATCAGATGGCAGGAACCTTATCAGGCGGCGAGCAGCAGATGCTGGCCATGGGCCGTGCGCTGATGTCAAAACCCAAGATCATTCTGATGGACGAGCCCTCCATGGGCCTCTCCCCTATCTTTGTAAATGAAATTTTCAAGATTATTCAGGATGTAAGCGCTGATGGCGTAACGGTACTTCTGGTAGAACAGAATGCCAAAAAAGCGCTTTCAATCGCAGACCGTGCATACGTACTGGAAACCGGTAAAATCGTACTGGAAGGAAATGCACAGGAACTGATGAATAATGATTCAATTAAAAAAGCTTATTTGGGTGAGTAGTTTGCAGGTCTGGACAGGTTTTTTGTCCAGGGGACGCTTCAGCCGGGTTATACGAAGTCTGTCGTGGGCTAAGGGGTGCTTTCTGCACCCAATACGCCCCTGGACAGACTTGTATAACCCGGCTGAAGCTGGTTTTTGGGGAAATTGCCTGTCCGAATGGCCTGGAAACTGCTCACGGGGGGATGGACGGCTGGTTTGTTGGAGGAGACTGTGATTGTTGGGGAGGCTGT
>JAUNPP010000042.1 GCA_030536685.1 Lachnospiraceae bacterium | reverse complement strand
CACCTAACCGTTAGGGTGAAAGTGTATAGGTTTCTATACATTTTAGTTAACGGTTGATATGTGTAAAGCATTTGATGATTTTTTGAAAGAAAGAGAAGATTGTGCCAGAGAGCAAGGCTGGAATAAAGGTCAGCAAGAAGGTGTATACAATACAAATCTGCTTGCAATACAAAATGTAATGAAAGCATTGGGGATTTCAGCAGAGAAAGCAATGCAGATTCTTAAAATCGCGGAGGATGAAAGAGAGGGTTATCTGAAAAAACTGTAGGGCGGTGAGATGCATGAATAAATAGTCATAAAAATTTTATTATTTTTATAGTCTTTTAATTTGAAAAGTTTCTCTTCCTGTTGTAATATATCATGTATAAACATTTTAAAACTACACAGGAGGATAAGATGGGGGAAATACATAGAAAATCGGTAGAATCAGATCCTACAATGAAAGATTACTGGAGAAACAGCCGTCGTTTTGCAGATTTGATAAACGGTTCATTATTTGAAGGAAGAGAAGTTGTTCGTGCTGAAGAATTGTCTGTGCATGATACAGATGAATCTGCAATCACTGCAGAGAGAAATGAAAGAATAATGACAATTAAACGAAATCGTGATATAGTCAAGATGAGTAAGAGCGATGCGGGATTTGTCCTGCTGGCATTGGAAAATCAGCAGAAGATTCATTCTTACATGCCTTTGAGGATTGCAACTTATGATATCCTTGACTATGTAAATCAGGAGCGGATGAACAAAACGCCAAATGGACCATTTCGTTTGATACCAATCTATACCCTGGTCATTTATTATGGTGAAACCAGGTGGAACGGCGCCACTTCCTTATCGGAGCTCATGGAAATTCCGGAAGAGATGAAACCGTATGTAAATGACTGGCACTGTAAAGTGATACAGGTACGTTCTTATGATAAAGATTTGTTTCATGATGAAGAAGTAAGAAGCTTTTTCGATGCCTGTCAGAGATTATACCAGATGAAGCATGTTCCCGAAGTATGGAAAGGATTATATCTGAGTCAGGAAACCGCAGTCGCAGTAGGAGTAGCAACTGGAACAAAGAAACTGATAGAACTGGCAGAGCGTCATGAGGAGGGAAAAGTTGATATGTGTAAGGCTTTTGATGATTTTTTGAAAGAAAGAGAAGATTGTGCCAGAGAGCAAGGCTGGAATAAAGGTCAGCAAGAAGGTGTATACAATACAAATCTGCTTGCAATACAAAATGTAATGAAAGCATTGGGAATTTCAGCAGAGAAAGCAATGCAGATTCTTAAAATTGCGGAGGATGAAAGAGCGGGTTATCTGAAAAAACTGTAGAGCGGTGAGATGCAGGTTTTCACATGGGGATATGTATTTGGAAATCCGGAAAATTGAATGACAGAATATCACAAAAAAAGTGCAGATTATGCAGGGATGCTAATCATGCACTTTTTTTGTGATATAATTTTTTTGAATATTTCAGTATTTTGAGAAGATTAATGTTGAAGCATCACTTTTTTATGAAATGCATAATGTTAAAGCTAAAACACACTCCCCTGGGTGTTTCTAAATGTACTTCGGTACAGAAAAAGGCAGTTGGTTTATAACAGCTGCCTTTATATCTTTATAGAGGAAACAGGCTGTTCTGCCTGAGTTCACAGTTGATCGCTTTTGGCATGAACAGTATTATTTTTCAGACAAATCATCCAGAAAGAAAATTCCTTCTGCACAGTTGATAAACATGTCATCTTCTTTGATCGCATGAGCTTTTCCTTTCCACCAAACCGTTTTGCGATTTGCGGAAACCTCAATGGCATCCCCATTAGAAGTATAATAAGTAATTGTTATCAATGGAGCTTCACTTGTATCAGCATCTTTAAATAAGGAATATTTCAGAAAACCAGATAATTTAACTGCAAGCTCAATATCTTCATTATCTGATATTTCTTTCATTTCATCACTCACTTGAGGATACGATATGGTTACTTTTTTAACATTCTCTATCTTTGGTATTCCCATCAAATACATTCCATTCAATCCGATATTGATAATTACAACAATTACTACACTCACAAAAATCTGCAATAAAAATTTAACGATTCCTTTGATATATTTATTTTTCATTTCATCATCTCCAAAATACTTTATCATAAGCATCATCAGCGGCGCAGGATATCAAATTGGGGGCAAAATTTTTGCCCCCAATATTTTTTCATGGAACTGAATCTGTATTTTTTAGTATCTGGTATGTTAGAATGCATTATCTGCGAAATACCCCATAATTTCTTCCAGCTTTTCTCTCAGCACTTCCGGTTCCATTCCATCCGCAACAGCAAGCAGGTTGCATTTCACCTTTGAAGCATCATTTTCGGTGCTTTCAGCTGATTCAGAACGATAAATATCTGATCCCAGCATATTCATAATTACAGTAGTGCTGTCATCTTTCAGGCTTGCCTTCATCTGCATGGGGACACCGCCGTTTTCCTTAATAAACATAGCGACATCCTTCATACTTAAATTCATATTAACTTCAGCAACCGGAAGAGAAGCAGGTGTGTATGCTGTCATAGTACCCAGAAGATGACCGCTCATACGTCCGATCATAACCTGATTTCCATGTCCGTGATGGTGTCCGCAGCCGCAGCCTTCGCCGTGTTCGTGTCCATGATGCTCATGCTCATGATGGTGTTCGCAGCCACAGTCCCCGTCATGTTCGTGTTCATGATGGTCATGCTCATGATGGTGTCCGCAGCCGCAGTCCCCGTCATGTTCGTGTCCATGATGGTCATGCTCATGATGGTGTCCGCAGCCGCAGTCCCCGCCATGTCCATGTTCATGTTCATGTTTCTGCTCCTGTTCATGATATAATCCCTTAAGATGTTTTTCATACGTCATAGTTGTACCCTCCATTTTCATCCCCGGAGTAATCCGGCTCTGCCTTTCAGTATACAGTAATTATCCCTGCTGTGCAATCAATTCATGAAGCTTTGTGAGCGCCTCCTGAATCCCGCCGATTTCCCGGATTACTCCGGCCTGAACAGCTTCCTTGCCGATCAGAAGTGTTCCCAGATCTCTGGTCAGCTTTGTATTTTCCATCATCATATTTTCCAGCTGTTTTTGAGAAATATTGCTGTGTTCTGCGATAAAACCGGTAATCCGGTCCTGGATTCGCTTATTGTACTCATAGGTTTGGGGCGCCCCGATCACACGTCCACTCATTTGGACAGGGTGAATGATCATGGTACCCGTAGGAACGATAAATGACCAGGTAGTGCTGACTGCCAGAGGAACGCCGATAGAATGACTGCCGCCGAGGACCAGAGAAACGGAAGGCTTGCTTAAAGAGGCAATCATTTCCGCAATACTCAAACCTGCATCCACATCTCCGCCGGTAGTATTTAAAAGCAGCAGAAGCCCGTCTGTACTTTCGTCATTTTCAATCATTGCAAGCCGGGGAAGCAGGTGTTCATATTTTGTGGTTTTTACCTGAGAGCCTGCAAGATCATGTCCCTCGATTTCTCCGATAATGGTCAGCAGATGAATATGATGTTCATCGCTGTTTCCATTCAAAAAAGCCTCACCGGTTTCCCAGATCAGCCGTGAACGCTGGGAAACTGTCTCATCTATACCGTTCTGAACTTCTGCTTTCCCGGAAACGTCATTACAGCAGTTATTACTGTAAGTATCGCTGCAGCCATTATTAGCAGTATCGCTGCGGTCATCACTATAACTGCAGTTATTGTCATTGCCATTACAAATATCACGCTTATAATTATAATTCATAAAAACTCCTTTTCCCAGTCTGCATTTCCTTACAAATCTACATCTCTACATCTGTTCTAGAATCTCCTCGATAATAAAAAATATTCATTTAATAAAAATATTCATCCAAAAGATATATCCAACCCCCGAAATCACAATAGCTTTCCCTTATACAATAAAAAATCCATGTTCTGTCCTCCTGCCATATGAATTTGGCGCTTATGGCAGGAAAATCCTGTCAAAACCCAGCTTATGGGCTGTGATGCAAGTCCTGTAAACAGCATTTTTAAGCTGTTGGAAGGACTTCGTATCACAGCTCATAAGCGTCCCCTGAACTTTACTTTCCTGCCCCCACCCACCGAATTCATATGAAACAGTTGAGTTATGCGTTTAAATAAGTTATAATACATACGTTAAAAATCAGAGATGTTAGAGGTGAGTAAATGACTTCTGGTGCAAATCCAAAAAAAACGTCGCAGGAAGCGGCGCAAAAGAGGTCGGAATCTGTTAAGAATACGAAGAACAGCAATACGAAGAACAGCAATGTGAAAAACAGCGCTGTCAAGAATACAGAGAAACCAAAAAGCAGAGAAGATCACGAGTTGAGTGAAGAACAGAAACGCCTTGGGGACGAAGTTCGCTTTTTCCTGGCGCTGGGGGTGACTGCTCTTGTGACTATGTGTAATTTTCATTTATGTCTGGACGTGGGCGAGATCGTCTATTCCGTATTACACGGATTTTTCGGCTGTCTGGCTTATATCCTTCCTTTTGTCCTGTTATGGGCATATCTTTTTATGATTCCCAATCAGGGAAGTGCGGAGGCGGGGACAAAGATGCGACTGTGTCTGGTCCTTTTCGTATTATTCTGCGGTTTGGTTCATTTGATTGGAATCAAAGAAACTCAGTCGTTTTCATTGGTATATTATTTTACAGCAGGCCAGTCGGGTATTAACGGAGGGCTGATTGGAGGATTGATCGCAGGTTCTTTGCAGCATTTGGTGGGAACTGTGGCGACGATTCTTATTATTGTATTATTGATGCTGATTACGGTTATCATTTTGACAGAACGTTCTGCAGTCCGTACAATTCAGAAGAATGCGGCAGTGTTAAAAAAAGTGCTTCAGGAAAGGTCAGATGGCCTGAGAGATTTTCTGGAAGGTTTTATTCCGAGTGATTCAGATGAAGAATATGAAGAATATGAGGATTTGAATGAGGAATATGATGCCTTGGATGATTTTGACGGCGATGATGAGGGTACAGAGCGATTTGAATGGAAGCGTTCTTCCTGGCCTGAGTGGAAGAATACTCGTTCGGATTTCTTTAATCAGCAGTTTCCTTTTTCTGAGGATATGGAAAAGGAGCAGAATCCGGCTTCATGGCTGCAAGACAGTGCGCAGAAAGGTTCTGACGATCCGATATCAGCCCAAAAGGAACCTGAAGAACAGAAAACTACATATTCCGCTAAAACACGGAGAAATGCTCCTTTAGAAGGAAGCAGGAAAACAGCTTCTTTCAAAGAGGGACAGCGGATGCGGGAAGCACAGAAAAGGTCGTCTTACGGCAAAGAACAGGGAAGAGTCAGACATGTAAAAAACGGTTCGACACACGCAGCATCAGCATCGGGAAGGCCTGGAACCGGGACAAACCGGGTTATGCTGGAGAGAGACACTCATTCATTGGAAGAAATGGGCTTTAAGGAACTGTTGGAAGAAACGTCACCTGTTACGGGGTCAATTGACGATTTTATTGTATATAACGGTCTGCTGCAGCAATCATTGCTTTTGCAGAGACCTGATAATGCACAGGAAACATCGTTTGTGTCAGAAAACGCCTGTGTACCGGAGAACATAGAAGTACCGGAGAGCACTTCTATGCCGGGAACACCGTTTGTGTCAGAAAATGGCTGTGTACCGGGGAACGCAGAAGTACCGGAGAGCACAGAAACGCCGGAAGGCGCTTATACGTCGGAGTCAGGAGTTATGCCGGAAGGCGCTTATACGTCGGAGTCAGGAGCTATGCCGGAGTGCGCTTATACATCGAATACGGCAGCTGTACCGAAGAGCGGTTATGTGCCGGAAACTGCTGCAGCCGTGGATCTTACGGAGCATGTCAGATTGCCTGAGGATGGCCCTGTGATGAGAACAGGAGCAGAAAATCATAAAAAGCAAAGTGCTTCTGCGGCAGGCGGGGGCAGTATCTGGAAGCAGCAGTCAGATTCGTTTAACCGCGGCAGCTCGGGCGCCGGCACCTTTGGCGGCAGACCCAGACCTCAGGAAAAGAAGCCTGTGGTGAAAAAGCCTTATGTATTCCCTCCCTCAAGCCTGCTGAAGCGAAATACGGCATTTAACAGCGGCGTGGGACCTGCTCAGGAAAGCATTAAAAATAAGCTTCATGAGACACTGCAGAGCTTTGGCGTGGGCGTAAATATGGGCAAGGTTTCTGTTGGACCTTCTGTTACACGGTATGAGCTGGAACCGGAATCCGGCGTCAAGGTCAGCAGGATCGTGGCGCTTCAGGATGATATTAAGCTGGCTCTTGCGGCTTCTGATATTCGTATTGAAGCTCCGATTCCTGGAAAATCAGCAATTGGGATTGAGGTTCCGAACCGTGATAATTCCGTAGTAGGTTTCAGAGAGCTGATTGAATCAAATGAATTTAAGTTTCATTCTTCCAGGCTGGCTGTAGCGGTGGGACGAAATATCAGTGGACAGATCACGATTGCGGATCTGGCTAAAATGCCGCATCTGCTGATTGCCGGTGCAACCGGTTCCGGTAAGTCTGTCTGCATCAATACGCTGATCATGAGTATTATTTATAAAGCAACTCCGGAACAGGTAAAGCTGATCATGGTCGATCCGAAGGTGGTTGAATTAAGTGTTTACAATGGAATTCCTCATCTTTTGGTTCCTGTCGTAACAGATCCCAGAAAAGCGGCCAATGCTTTGCGCTGGGCTGTGGATGAGATGAACGACCGGTATAAAAAATTCGCAGAGCATAATGTTCGAAATCTTGAGGGATATAATGAGCATCTGAAAAAGCTCAAGGAGCAGGATCCGGCAAATGAAGAACCGTATCTGTATCAGATGGTTATTATTGTAGACGAGCTGGCCGACCTGATGATGGTTGCGCCGGGAGAAGTGGAAGAGGCAATCTGTCGTCTGGCTCAGATGGCCCGTGCGGCGGGAATCCATCTGGTACTGGCAACCCAGAGACCCTCTGTTAACGTTATTACCGGTCTGATCAAGGCCAATGTACCTTCGCGGATTGCCTTTGCGGTATCCTCCGGTGTGGATTCGCGCACGATCATCGATATGAACGGGGCGGAAAAGCTGCTGGGAAAAGGCGATATGCTGTTTTATCCTTATGGTATTCCCAAACCGGTCCGCGTACAGGGCGCATTTATTTCCGATGAAGAGGTTTCACGGGTTGTTTCCTATTTGCAGAAGCACAATGGCGAGCTTTCGGGTCAGGAGATGATGGAGCAGATGATTACCAGCGCTTCAGAAGGAGCTTCCATGAAAACGGAGCAGGATGAATATTTTGAAAGAGCCGCCCGTTTTATTATAGAAAAGGATAAGGCGTCTATCGGCGCTTTACAGAGGAATTTTAAAATCGGTTTCAATCGTGCCGCGCGGATCATGGATCAGCTGGCGTCAGCTGGTGTGGTCGGTGAAGAAGATGGCACAAAGCCGAGAAAAATCTTAATGAGTATGGAAGAGCTGGATCAGTTTCTTGCGAATTAGCAGGGAATGAACAGCAGACTCTGCAGAATAGATTGATTTATGCCGTTAACGGCAGATTGCGAGGTTGTATATGAAATTAAGCAGATTATTGGAAAAAATCGAATTTGAAGTATTGAAGGGAAGTCTGGATACAGAAATCACCGATCTGGTTTACGATTCCAGAAAAGCGGCAGAAGGCTGCGTGTTTTTATGTATCAGCGGCACCAGAAATGATGCGCATGAGTATATCCCCTCTGCTGTGGAAAAAGGCGCAAAGGCAGTTGTTGTAGAAAAGAAAATTGAGGTAGAGGCGGATATTACTGTGATCTATGTAAAATCTGCAAGAAAAGCGCTTTCTTATATGTCTGCTGCATGGTTTGATTATCCGGCAGAAAAGATGACAACGATTGGTATCACCGGTACAAAAGGCAAAACAACAACCTCTTATATGGTAAAGAAGATTCTCGAGGATTCCGGCAAAAAGGTAGGCCTGATCGGTACGAATGGCGCCTGGATTGCAGGAAATCACTATCCGACCAAAAATACGACGCCCGAATCCTACGAGCTGGAAGCATATTTCAGTGAAATGGTAAAAGCCGGCTGCGAATTTATGGTGATGGAGGTATCCTCCCAGGCTGTAAAAATGGACCGTGTAGCCGGATTCTATTTTGATTATGCGATGTTTACCAATATTTCTCCGGATCATATCGGACCTGATGAACATGCCGATTTCGAGGAATATCTGGATTGCAAGCGTCAGATCCTGAAAATGTGCCGGATCGGCTTTGTAAATCATGATGATGAGCATTATGAAGATATGATAAAAGGTCATACCTGCAAGCTTTACAGCTACGGTGAAGCGAAAGATGCAGATATCCGCATGGAAGAGATTGATTATGTAAAAGAACATGGATTTTTGGGCCTTTCCTTTGCGATTGAAAGCGAAAAGACAGGCAAGATGCATGTGAAAGTAAATATGCCCGGTTATTTTAATGCAGTAAATGCGCTGGCAGCAGTCAGCGTCTGCTCTTTTGTGGGAATCACGGAGGAGGCAGTGAATCAGGCGCTTGCTGAGGTTCGTGTAGATGGACGTATGGAAATCGTATATACTTCTCATGATAAGACTGTAATCGTGGATTATGCTCATAATGCGGTCAGTATGGAAAGCCTGTTAAAAACGCTTCGCTCCTATCATCCTAAGCGCCTTGTCGTATTATTTGGCTGCGGAGGCAACCGTTCTCGTCTGCGCCGCTATGAAATGGGTGAAATTGCCGGAAAAATGGCGGATTTAAGTATTATCACAGCAGATAATTCCCGTTTTGAAAAGGTGGAGGATATTATTGAGGATATTAAAACCGGTATGAATAAAACGGATGGCAGGTATCTTGTCATTCCCGACCGCAGGGAAGCGATTGGATACAGCATCAAGAATGCCCAGGAAGGCGATATGATCTGTATTGTCGGAAAAGGACATGAAGATTATCAGGAAATCGAAGGGGTTCGCTATCATTTCAGCGACCGCGAGGAAGCAGAGGCATTTTTATAAAAATTTTGCACAAGAGATAATCAAAGTGCAGAATCAGTGCAGAAAAAGTGAAAAAGTAAAGGTGCGGAGCCGGCACAAGGAAAGCGAAAAAGTAAAAGTGCGGAGCTGGCACAAAAAAGTGAAAAAGTAAAAGTGCAGAACCGGCACAAAGAAAAAGTATAAGAAAAAATAAAAGAGGTAGAAGATGGTACAGGTTACAATAAAGGAAGTTCTGGAAGCAACAGGCGGTACTCTGCTTAGCGGAGAGGATTCCGTCGTTCTGAAACATATCAGTATCGATTCCAGAACAATGGAAGGCAGTGATCTGTTTGTGCCGTTTATCGGCGCAAGAGCAGATGCTCATGATTTTATCGGAATGGCATTTGATAACGGAGCGGCAGCTTCATTAAGCATGCGAGCAGATGTGGAAACCGGGAAAGGACCGGTGATCCTGGTAAAAGATACGCTGACTGCTCTGCAGGATCTGGGAAGATGGTATCGGAAGCATATTTTGAAGTTCCCTATCGTGGGAATTACCGGCAGTGTCGGAAAAACGTCTACCAGAGAAATGATTTACGCAGCTCTTTCTTCAGGTCTTTCCGTATTTTCTACAAAAGGAAATTATAACGGGCAGATCGGAGTTCCGCTTACCCTCTCCCAGATGAGCCCGGAAGATGAAACAGCTGTTTTGGAGATGGGAATGAGTCTGCCGGGAGAGATGGCGCGGATTTCTCAGGTTGCCTGTGTTGACTATGCGGTTATGACCAATATCGGTATTTCTCATATTGAAAATCTGGGAAGTCAGGAAAATATCTGTCTGGAAAAGCTGCACATTATTGACGGCATGAAGGACGGCGGAGTACTGTTTTTAAACGGCGATGACCCGATTCTGGCTAAAATCCAGGTGAACCGCCCGATCAAGACCGTATTTTACGGATGCAGCCCCCGCTGTCAGTACCGGGTTCAGGATATTCGGACGGTAGAGAATAAGGCTGTGTTCAGCGCTGTTATTCAGGGAAAGGTCTATACGGTTTCTTTAAAAGTACCGGGTATTCATAATGTAATGAATGCAATGGCAGCGCTGGCAGTGGCCAGTGAGATGGGAATTTCCGTAGAGGGAGCGATTGAGGCGATTGAAAATTTTGCCGGTTTTGCCCGCAGACTGGAAATCAGCGAAGACAGAGGAATTACGATTATTGACGATGCGTACAATGCAAGCCCGGATTCTATGAAGGCGGCACTTCAGGTTCTGGATTCCATGAAATCAAAGGGCAGAAAGATTGCTGTTCTGGCAGACATGCTGGAGCTGGGAGAAAAAGCTCCGGAATATCATTTTGAAACCGGACTTGAAGCGGTGGATAAACGAATCGATGCATTTGTACTGATTGGAGAGCTGGCTTCGTGGATCGGAAGAGCAATCGATCAGCACAGCGAGGTACTGACAAAGTATTGCAGGACAAATCAGGAAGCTGCGGACTGGCTGATCTCATGGCTGAAGCCCGGGGATATGGTGCTGTTTAAGGGCTCCAATTCCATGAAGCTCAAAGAAGTGATTGATGCAGTCAGACAGAGGGAGGCATAATCAACTGGAAGCAAGATATGCGCAGGTAATTCTTGATATTACAAGCGGAAATCTGGATAAAACCTTTCAGTACCGTATTCCGGATGAACTGATGGGAAAGCTGAAGCCGGGAATCCAGGTTCTTGTTCCGCTTGGAAAGAGTAATCGGCAGGTAAAGGCCTATGTGTTGGAGCTGGAGGAAAAGCCGGTCTGTGAGCCGCAGCGGATTAAAGATATTCTTTCGCTGCCTCCTGATGCCGTGGCAGTAGAATCCCAGCTGATCCGTCTGGCGTTCTGGATGAAGCGGCAGTATGGAGCGACGATGATCCAGTGTCTGAAAACGGTACTTCCGGTAGCAAAAAAGGTAAAACCGGTAGAAAAAAAGGAAATTTACAGAAATCTGGATTCGGAGGCCTATGAGACATTTTTAGCGGAGTGCCGCAGGAAAAAACAGAAGGCGCGGGTGCGGCTTTTGGAAGCGATTCCAAAGGAAGCCCCTGTGCCTTATGAAATCGTGGGACAGAAGCTTCATGTCACTGCCGCAGTGATCCGCAGTCTGGAGCAGAAGGGAGTTATCCGCGTACAGGTCAAAACGGTAGCGAGAAATCCGTTTGGAAACAGAAAAAGGGAAGAAACGACACTGATCCTGAATCCTGTTCAGCAGAAAGCAGTAACCGAGCTTCTGGATGAGCTTCATAAACAGGGAAAAAAGCGTCCCTGTCTTTTGTATGGAATAACCGGAAGCGGAAAAACTCTTGTATATATGGAGCTGATTGAAGAAATGCAGAAGCAGGGAAAGCAGGTCATCGTACTGATTCCTGAAATTGCCCTTACGTATCAGACCGTAATGCGGTTTTACAGCCGCTTCGGAGACCGGGTTTCATTTATCAATTCCCGTCTCTCTGCGGGGGAACGGTATGATCAGTTCCTTCGGGCTAAAAACGGAGAGCTTGACATTATGATCGGGCCCCGATCGGCTGTATTTACACCGTTTCCCAATCTGGGGCTGATCATTATAGATGAAGAGCATGAAGGGGCGTATAAAAGTGAAATGACACCCAGATACCATGCACGGGATGTGGCGATCACCCGTGCTTCCATGTGCGATGGTATGGTGGTTCTCGGTTCTGCTACGCCTTCGATGGAATCCAGTTATCAGGCGGCAGGAGGAAAATTTCGTCTGGTACAGATGAACAGACGGGCCAGAGAGGATGCGGCTCTGCCTGCGGTTCATGTAGTGGATATGCGGCAGGAGCTGATGGCGGGCAATAAAAATATGTTCAGCCGTCTTTTATATGAAAAGTTGAAGGAGCGTCTGGAACGCGGCGAACAGAGTATGCTGTTTTTAAACCGGCGAGGCTATGCAAGCTTTATTTCCTGCCGTTCCTGCGGAGAAGCAATAAAATGTCCCCATTGCGATGTGACGCTGACCCTGCATCGAAACGGGCAGCTGAGATGTCATTACTGCGGCTACACGGTTCCGATGGTAAAGCTCTGTCCTTCCTGCGGTTCTCCTTATGTAGCCGGTTTTGGTACCGGAACGCAGAAGGTGGAGGAAAAGCTAAAGGAACTGTTTCCCCAAGCCCGGATCCTGCGCATGGATATGGACACCACGCAGGGAAAAAACGGGCATGAATCGATTATTGCTGCATTTGCCAATGAGGAAGCCGATATTCTGGTCGGAACGCAGATGATCGTGAAAGGCCATGATTTTAGCCGGGTTACCCTGGTTGGTGCGCTTGCAGCGGACACCTCGCTGTATACCAGCGATTTCAGGGCATGTGAGCGGACGTTTCAGCTGCTCACACAGGCTGCCGGCCGCGCAGGCAGAAGCAGTCTTCCCGGGGAAATGGTGATTCAGACCTATAAGCCGGAGCATTACAGTATTCAGACAGCCGCATCCCAGGATTACAGGGAATTTTACAGGGAAGAGATTACTTACCGGAAAATGATGCATTATCCGCCCTGTACCTGTATGGCAGAGATTATTTTTTCTTCCTTATCAGAGGCAAATGCAGGCCAGGTTTCGAAGGAAGCGGCGTTAACACTGCGGGAAAAGCTGGATTCACGAAGATGTCAGGTTCTGGGACCTGCGGTGGCGGATATCGGGAAAATTAATGATGTTTATTACTATCATATGTATCTTCGTACAGCGAACAGAGAAGTGATGAATCAGGCTCTTGAGCTGTTAAATTCATTTATGGAATGGACGAAGTGCAGAAAAGATGTTATGATACAGTTTGATATTTATTAGTGATGTGCCGATCTGGTAAGAAAAAGTTATCAAACAGACCATCACATAAGCTTTTAATGCGGGAATGCCTGCGGCGTTCCTGAATTTTACAGGTATATGAGGAGGATGAAAGATGTCAATCAGAACAATTCGCGTAGAAGGCGATGAAATTTTAAATAAGAAAAGTAAACCGATTAAAGAAATGACTGCAAGAAACAAGCAGCTTGTCAGCGATATGCTGGAAACCATGTACGATGCGCAGGGTGTGGGTCTTGCGGCAGTACAGGTAGGAATCCTGAAAAGAATCGTTGTAATTGATGTAGGAGAGGGCCCCATTATCCTGATCAACCCTGAAATCATTGAAACCTCCGGAGAACAGTGCGGCTATGAAGGCTGTCTGAGCGTTCCCGGCAAACGCGGAATCGTAACCCGCCCCAACTATGTAAAGGTTCGTGCGCAGAATGAAAATATGGAAACCTATGAGGTTGACGGCACTGAGCTTTTAGCGAGAGCTTTCTGTCATGAAATCGCTCACCTGGAAGGCGAGCTTTATACCAGCCGGATTGAAGGACCTCTTGAAGATGTAGAGTATGACGACTACGAGGACGAGGATTTCGAAGATGAAGATTTTGAAGGTGAAGAATAAGGAGTTAATTTATGCGTATTGTATTTATGGGAACTCCTGATTTTGCGGCAGCTCCGCTTGAGGCGATTGTAAAAAGCGGCAAACATCAGGTGACAGGAGTGATCACTCAGCCGGATAAACCCAAAGGAAGAGGAAAAAGCATGCAGTTTACACCGGTGAAGGAAAAAGCGCTGGAATATGGAATTCCTGTGTGGCAGCCGGAAAAGATCAATACGCCGGAGATGCTTGAACTTTTAAAGGAACAGGCTCCCGACTGTATTGTTGTAGCAGCATTTGGACAGATTTTGAAAAAGGATATTTTAGAGCTTCCGAGATATGGCTGTATTAACATCCATGCCTCCCTGCTGCCTCATTTAAGAGGAGCAGCGCCGATTCAGTGGGCGGTGATCCAGGGGGATGAAACCGCCGGAGTGACGACGATGTGGATGAATGAGGGGCTGGATACCGGCGATATGCTGTTAAAGAAAGAGCTTGTTCTGGATGCGCAGGAAACGGGAGGCAGCTTGTTTGACAAATTAAGCGGCTGCGGCTGTGAACTGATACTGGAAACACTCGATTCTCTGGAAGCAGGGACGATTGTCAGAACGCCGCAGACCGGTGAAAGCAGCTATGCACCTGTTTTGACAAAAGAGCTTGGAAATATTGACTGGACGAAGCCTGCGGCAGAAATTGAACGTCTGATCCGCGGTCTGAATCCCTGGCCCAGCGCGTATTCTTATCTGAATGGAAAAATGATCAAAATCTGGTCTGCGAAGGTTTTAGAACCCTGCGAGGAAGCTCCGGGAACACTGATTCTTCTGGACAAGCATTCCATCGCAGCAGCCTGCGGTGACAGAGCGCTTGAAATCTGCGAGCTTCAGGCAGAAGGAAAGAAGCGGATGACAGCAGATGCATGGCTTCGGGGCGTAAAGTTTGAAAAGGATATGCAGTTTTCTCAGAAAAGATCATAAAATAAGGAGATGAGGAATTTATGTTTTATCGTTATATAGACCCGACCTATTTTCTGGTCATGATTGGGGCGCTGCTGTGCGTGTTAGCCCAGTCAAATGTAACCTCTACATTTTCCAGATATTCCAGAGTAGGAAGCCGCACCGGCATGACCGGAGCGACAGCTGCAGAGAGGATTCTGAGGGCAAATGGAATCTATGATGTGCGGGTGGAACATATAGGGGGCAATCTGACCGATCACTATGACCCGAGGGACAAGGTGCTTCGGTTATCCGATACCGTTTATGGTTCGACTTCTGTTGCGGCAATTGGAGTTGCTGCTCATGAATGTGGACATGCAATCCAGCACAACACAGGATATCTGCCTCTGCAGATTCGCGGGGCGCTTGTTCCGGTAGCAAATTTCGGCTCAAAGCTGTGCTGGCCGCTGATTTTAGCAGGATTGTTTCTGGGACATACCTTTGTACAGATTGGTATTATCATGTTCTGTGCCGTGGTACTGTTTCAGGTGGTGACACTGCCGGTGGAGTTTAATGCCTCCTCCAGAGCGTTGAGAATTCTGGATGAAACAGGGATGCTTTACAGCGATGAAGTTTCTTCTACCAGAAAAGTGCTTCGGGCGGCAGCTCTGACCTATGTGGCGAGCGTAGCTTCTTCTGTACTGCAGCTGCTGCGTTTGCTCATTCTGTTTGGAGACAGGAGAGACGATTAAAGAATGAATACAAATCATACAAAAACGACAATTGAGCCACGATTTGCCGCCTTCAGGATCCTGCATCAGGTGCTGGAAGAAAAACAGTATTCTCATGTGGAACTCCAGAAGATTTTCAGGGAAAATCCCGGACTTTCTGCCCGGGATCGGGCATTTGTGGAGCGAATCGTAAGAGGGACGCTGGAGCATCTTTATGAAATGGATCTTCTGATCGGAAAGTGCTCCCGTCTTCCCGTTCGAAAATTAAAGCCTGCTATTCGGACCGTGCTGCGCATGTCCGTTTACCAGCTTACGTACATGGATGGTGTCCCGGCCAGAGCAGTCTGCAATGAGGCTGTCCGGCTGACCATCCGTCTTGGTTTTGCTTCTTTAAAAGGCTATGTCAATGGCGTTTTGCGAAGCTTATCCCGTTCTTTGGAGGAAGGTTTATCCGTGATTCCAGCTGATGCCGGAATTATGGATAAGCTTTCGATTCAGTACTCGATGCCGGTATGGATCCTAAAGCGGTATTTTGATATGTTTGGAGAGGAAGTCACACATCGGCTGCTGCAGTCTCTGATGGAGCCGGTAAAGCTGTCTGTATACCGAAATCCCTGCTGTATGACCTTAGAGGAGCTGCAGAAGGAGTTTTCACAGGCGCAGATGGAGACCGATTCCCTTCCTTACGGCCTGGACGGCTTTTATATCTCACACGGAAACGGCATAGACCGTCTGCCTGCATTTTTAAAGGGAGCTTTTCTGATCCAGGATGTCAGCTCCATGGTACAGGGGATGATTACAGCACCGCCTGAAAATGCTTATGTAATCGACGTATGTGCGGCTCCCGGTGGAAAATCCTTCCACGCTGCTATGGATATGAAGGGCACCGGCTGTGTAGACTGCGCAGATATCAGTCAGTCAAAGATTCACCTGATCCAGGAAAACGCAGCTCGTCTGAACCTGCAGAATATTAAAATTTCAATCAGAGATGCCTCTGTATTTGAATCGCAATTAGAAGAAAAAGCAGATATCGTGATTGCAGACCTGCCCTGCTCCGGGCTTGGCATCATGGGACGTAAACCGGAAATCCGCTATAACATATCAGAAGAAGATGTACATGCTCTTGCCGCACTGCAGAGAAAGATTCTGGATACCATCTGGAGATACGTAAAACCCGGCGGCAGGCTGATTTACAGCACCTGTACCCTGACAGCAGAAGAGGATGAGGAAAATTATGAATATCTGACAGGAAGTCTCCCCTTTGACGCGGAGCCGCTGACATCCTATCTCCCGCTTGGGCCTTTTGCTGATACTCTTCAAAAAGGATATTTAAAGCTGATCCCGGGTATCCATCCCTGTGACGGATTTTTTATCGGAAGCGCTGTCCGCAGAGCCGATAGTACCTCAAAAAACAGGAACGAAAAGATGGAAGACCAGGGCGCTTTGGAGGATAAGTTATGATTGAAACATACTGGAATCATTTACCGGATATTCGCTCTATGTATCTGGAAGAGCTGGAAGAACTGATTCTTGCATTCGGTGAGAAAAAATTTCGGGCAAAACAGCTTTTTGAATGGCTTCATAAAAAACGAGCAGCTACTTTTCAGGAAATGAGCAATCTTTCTGCAGCTCTTCGTGATAAACTGGCAGAAAAAACAGAACTGGTTACTTTAAAGCCGGTTCAGGAGCTGATCTCTCAGGTGGATGGAACAAGAAAATATCTGTTTGAGCTGGCAGATGGCAATGTAATAGAAAGCGTATGGATGGAATATAAGCATGGAAACAGCGTTTGTATCTCCTCTCAGGCCGGCTGTCGTATGGGCTGCCGCTTCTGTGCTTCTACGCTGAACGGACTGGAACGCAACCTTACGGCTTCCGAAATGCTGGAACAGATCTACCGGATTTCTTCGATTACCGGAAAACGGGTAGATAACGTAGTGATCATGGGTTCAGGAGAACCGATGGACAACTATGATAATGTGATGCGTTTTCTGCAGCTGATCACACTGCCTCTTGCAGACGGTATCAGCAGACGCAATATTACCCTGTCAACCTGTGGACTGGTTCCCAGAATCCGGCAGATGGCGGACGAAAATCCGGGAGTTACACTTGCGTTATCACTTCATGCGGCAGATGATGAAACCAGAAAAACCCTGATGCCGATTGCACGAAAATATGCCCTTTCGGATGTACTTTCTGCCTGTGATTACTATTTTGAAAAGACGGGACGACGTATCAGCTATGAATATAGCCTGGTAAAAGGCGTAAATGATACTCCGCAGGAGGCTGATAAATTGTCGGCTCTTTTAAAAGGCAGAAACTGCCATGTAAACCTTATTCCAGTAAACCCGGTAAAAGAAAGAGAATTTGAAACCGTAACACGTAAACATGCGGAGCAGTTTAAAAATATGCTTGAAAAAAACGGAATAAATGCTACTATTAGAAGAGAAATGGGCCGTGATATTCAAGGTGCATGCGGACAGCTGAGACGGTCTTATAAGACAGATCGCAAGGAAGGCTTCGAATGCACGGAAAGTGGCAATGAATAGAAAGGAGGTTACCTTGGAAGCATTTGCATTAACGGATGTGGGGAAGTGCAGAGATATGAATCAGGATGCAGTCTATGCACAGTGTACTCCGATAGGTAATCTGAAGAATCTGTTTGTCGTAGCAGACGGAATGGGAGGTCATCAGGCTGGTGATTATGCCTCTTCTTATGCAATCTCCCGTTTACAGGAGCTGATATGTAAGGAACAGGATCGGACGGCATCTGAACTGTTCGAAAGGGCATTTCAGATAGTAAATTATGAAGTATTTGAAAAAGGATACAGTAAGATAGAGTTTTATGGAATGGGAACTACGCTGGTAGCCTGTACTCTGGATGAAAACAGGGTGCTGACAGTAGCGAATGTAGGCGACAGCCGGCTTTATGTATACAATAAAGAAAAAGGATTGCGTCAGATCACCAGAGATCACAGTTATGTGGAGGAACTGGTTCGAAAAGGCCAGCTGACACGTGACAGCGAGCTGTATCAACAGTCCAAAAACATTATAACAAGAGCAATAGGTGCTTCAGAAGAAGTAAAAACAGATATTTTCCAGCTGGAGCTGGAGCCGAAGGATCAGATTTTGCTGTGCTCGGATGGTCTTACCAATATGGTACCGGATTATCTGATCAGTCTTTTGCTGGCAATACCGGATTCGGCACAGGATAAAGTAAAGCAGCTGATCTGGGAAGCCAATCATGCAGGCGGAAGCGATAATATTTCTGCAGTGCTGATCAGGCTTGAACCGGAGAATGGGTTAGAGCATGAGGCAGCAGAAGCTGTGCCGGATGACATATCTGAAGAAGAAACGAGAGGTCTGTAGCGTATGAATAGAGTTGGAGTAGTACTGGCCGGCAGATATGAGCTGATAGAACTGCTGGGTTCAGGGGGAATGGCGGATGTTTATAAAGCTTCCGACAGAAAGCTGAACCGGTATGTGGCGATTAAGATCCTGCGTCAGGAATACAGCAATGACGAGAATTTTATCAGCCGTTTTCAGCAGGAAGCCATGGCCGCAGCCAGTATTCAGAATCCTTATGTGGTAAATGTATATGATGTCGGAGAAGAGCATGATATTAATTATATCGTTATGGAGCTGGCAGAAGGCATCACATTAAAGGAATATATCCAGAAAAAAGGAAAGCTGGAGATTGTAGAGGCAATTAATATTGCAATGCAGATTGTTACCGGAATTCGGGAGGCCCATGTTCACGGTATTATCCACAGAGATATCAAACCGCAGAATGTTATGGTTTCTCCGGATGGAAAAGCAAAGGTGATGGATTTTGGCATTGCAAAAGCAGTAACAGCGCAGACGATTACTGCCAATACGGTAGGTTCTGTCCATTATATCTCTCCTGAGCAGGCAAGAGGCAGCGCCTGTGACGAACGGTGCGATCTGTATTCGATTGGTATCACCATGTATGAGATGATTACCGGGCGCGTTCCATTTGACGGAGAATCAACGGTAGCAATCGCACTGGCGCATATTAAGGAGCCGATCACTCCTCCCAGTGTATACGAACCCATGATTCCGGTCAGTCTGGAAAAGATCATTATGAAATGTACGCAGAAAAAGCCTGAACTTCGTTATGCTACGGCAGATGAACTGATCGACGACCTGAAAAAGGCGCTGATGACACCGGATGAAGACTTTGTTAAAGAGGTTGTCTTGTCGCAGGAGGGAGGCACCCGCGTATTTTCGGAAGAGGACACACGAAAGATCAAGGAACAGGTATCACGAAATACGGTTTCGGTAAAATCACAGGAAGAAGAAGATTACCAGCTTGGTCTTGAGGACGATGAACTGGATGAAGATATTTCGGAAGAGGAATCAGATGGCAAGATGGAAAAAGTGGCGTTAGCCATTGGAATCGGAGCTTTTCTGGTTGTTTTGCTGATCGCCGGATTGCTGATCGCACGAGCGCTGAACCTGTTTTCTCCTGGAAAAGATGATCCAAACGAGACGGAGATTACAACCTCCGGGGAGACTCTTGGAGTGAATGAAACCCGGATGCCGACAGTACAGGGAAAAACTCTGGAGGAAGCGGAGGAACTGCTTCGCGATGCAGGTCTGGGACGAAAGATAAAACGTCAGGCTTCGAATGAGGTGGAAAAGGGATATGTTATTTCTGCTTCTGCACAGCCGGGAGAAATCGTGGAAAAAAATACACAGATTACTCTTTATGTCAGCAGCGGTAAAAATACACAGCTGATTCCGGGCAATATCATCGATGCGAAGGAGGCTGCTGCAACCCGTACCTTAGAGGATCTTGGAATGATCGTGAAACGGGAAGAAGGCCCTTCGAATGAGATTGAAGCAGGTAATGTATACGACTGCAGCCCCGGAGTAGGTGAAGAAGTGACTGTAGGAAGCACTGTTACCATTTATGTCAGCACAGGTGCTGATAAACAGATGACAGCTGTTCCAAATATTGTGAATCAGCCTCTGGAAACGGCCAAATATATGCTTTCAGGCGCAAGCCTGCAGGGAAATCCTTCTTTTGAATACGATAATGAGATTCCAAAGAATCATGTAATCAGCCAGAAGCAGCAGGCGGGAACAAAGGTTGAGAAGGATTCCGTTATTGATTATGTAGTCAGCCTTGGACGTCCAGAAGTACCGTCCGTTCTGAATATGACCCTCGATGCGGCAAAACAGTCCTTAGAGGATCGGGGGCTGAAGGTCGGCAGGGTAGAGAAGGAATACAGCAATGAGGTAGAAGCCGGAAAGATTATCAGTCAGAGTATTTCAGAAGGTACAGGTGCAGACACAGGAACAGCAATCGATCTGGTTATCAGTCTGGGTGCGGAGAAGATTACGGTACCGTCCGTTCTGAATATGGACAGAGCTGCTGCAGAGCAGTCTTTAAAAGATCATAATCTGAAGGTTGGCGGTGTAGAAGAAGAGCACAGCAGCGATGTACCGGCTGGAAAGGTTATCAGCCAGAGTATTTCAGAAGGCGAAGAGGTAGAACCGGGAACAGAAGTCAGTCTGGTCATCAGTCTGGGACCGGAGGAGTCTTCAGGCGATGATTCTGAAAGTGACGAAGCAGACCGAGATGCTTCAGGAGTGAGATCAGATGAAGAATGATCAGGTAACCGGAAGAGTGATAAAAGGAATCGGAGGTTTTTATTATGTACATGATGAGACAGACCGAATCTTTGAATGTCGCGCCAAAGGGATTTTTCGCAGTAAAAAGCAGAAACCGCTGGTTGGAGACCGTGTGGTTATCGATGTGATCAGCAAAGAACAGAAAACCGGAAATCTGGTTGAAATTCTGCCGCGCAGCATGGAGCTGATTCGGCCTGCCTGCGCCAACGTAGATCAGGCAATAGTCATCTTTGCAGCCCGCGATCCGGATCCGAATTATATTTTACTGGATAAGTTCCTGATTATGATGAATCGTCTGGAACTCCCGGTTATTCTGTGTTTTAATAAGGTGGATTTGATTTCTGACGAGGAAATGGAACGCCTCAGACATATCTATCAGAATGCCTGCAGGCTGCATTTCATCAGTATTCATGAAGAAAAAGGGCTGTCAGAGCTTGAAAAATGCCTGGAAGGGCGTACTTCTGTTCTGGCAGGGCCTTCCGGCGCAGGAAAATCATCCTTTTTGAATTATTTCTGCCCGGATTCCGAGGCAGAAACAGGCGCAGTCAGCGAAAAAATCGGGAGGGGACGCCATACGACCCGCCATGCGGAGCTGTTTTATGTACGTGAAAATACGTATCTGATGGATACTCCCGGTTTCAGTTCCATGGATCTGATGGGGCTTGATTATCGGGAACTGCGTTACTATTACCCGGAGTTTGATGAGCATGAGGGCAGCTGCCGTTTTCAGGGCTGCGTTCATGTTCCGGAGCCGGATTGTTCTGTAAAGGCAGCCGTAGAGCGCGGAGAGATTTCCAGAGAGCGCTATGATTCCTACTGCTATTTGTATGAGGAATTAAAGGCCGGAAGAAAAAATTTTTGATATATCAATTAAAGGTTGGGGAGGAATAGTTTATGAAGTATCTGGCACCGTCCGTTTTATCAGCAGATTTTGCGAACCTGGGTGATGAGATCCGTACCGTGAGTGAAGCAGGAGCAGAGTATATCCATCTGGATGTGATGGATGGGATGTTTGTTCCCAATATTACATTTGGAGCGCCGGTTATTAAGAAAATACGTCCGTACAGCAAGAGTGTTTTTGATGTGCATATGATGGTGGAAAACCCTGGACGTTATCTGGAAGACATGGCAGCTGCAGGAGCTGATGTGATCTCTGTTCACGCAGAAGCTTCCGTACATCTGGACAGAGATCTCAACCAGATCCATCAGCTCGGATGTAAGGCAGGTGTGGTATTAAATCCTGCAACACCTCTGAGCGTACTGGATTGGGTTTTGGAGCTTACGGATGTTGTAACCATTATGTGCGTCAATCCCGGTTTTGGCAATCAGAAGTTTATACCCTACAGCGTCGATAAGATCAAAGCCCTGAAGCAGCTGATCACAGAACGCCAGACAAAGACTCTGATTGAGATCGATGGAGGCGTTTCTCTTGATAACTGCGCAATGCTCTGCGAAGCAGGTGTGGATATTTTTGTAGCAGGCTCTGCTGTATTCGGTAAAGAACCGGCAGCCCGCGTGAAGGCATTTAATGAAATTCTGAAAAATTATTAAAGGTTCCTTTTAGGGAGGACAGATTAGTTTGAAACGGTGTTTAATAATAACCGGAGGCAGTGTGGATTATCCAACTGCCTTTGATTTTATAAAGAAATATAAATATAACATGATAATTGCAGTAGATGGCGGTTTGTCATCTGCCCGCAAGCTTAATATTCATCCGGATTACTGCGTAGGAGATTTTGACTCGGTTTGTCAGGAGGATTACCAGTACTTTAAAAAACAGCCGGATATTGTCTGGGAAACACATCCGCCGGAAAAAAATGAAACCGATACGGAGCTGGCATTTCATCTGGCCCTGAAGCAGGGAGCGGAGTCTTTACATGTCTTCGGAGCTTCAGGAACACGTATGGACCATACCCTGGCTTCTATTTCTCTGCTTCAGATTCCTCTGGAAGCAGGAGCAGAATGCTGGCTGATCGATGGACACAACCGCATCACAATGATCGATTCCCGCAAAGTCCTGAAAAAAGAGGAGGCTTTTGGAAAATATGTTTCCTTGATTCCCTATACGGAAGCTGTCACGGGAGTTACCCTGAGAGGGATGAAATATCCTTTAGATGAATATACTTTTATACAGGGAAACAGTCTGGGAGTCAGCAACGAGATTGCGCAGGATGAAGCCGTCATTACGATCGGCAAAGGAAAGATGATCCTGATTGAATCGAAAGACTGAAATCGAAAAGCTGAGATTGAAAGGTTGAAATTGAAAGCTGAGAT
>JAUNPP010000205.1 GCA_030536685.1 Lachnospiraceae bacterium | reverse complement strand
TCTGTTCTTCCTGCTTCTTCTCCTCCTGTTGCTTCTCCTCTTCTGAAATCCCTATCTCCGTATACGGTATGTTTTCATGCCTTTGCAGTCTACTGCCGTAACCTGTGCGTCGGCTTCCAGACGTTTGAAAAAGCCCTCTGCATCTTCACAGCCTCTGGACTGCAGAAATCCTCTGATTTCAAACTGATTCATCGGATGACGTCTGCAGATACTGATGCAGGCTTCGTAATCATCTTCAATCTCGCTGCTGAAACTTCCTGTTGTCAGCATATCGATTGAAATTGCTCCCAGAAGCTCACAGGCCTTCTGAATCGCTTCATGAGAAGCCGGTGCGATTTCCGCCTCTGCCGGGGGGCGCACAGGAGTATTAATATAGATTCGGTCTGTACGGATTTTTTTCACAAGTTCTGCAAAGGCTTCCAGATCAGCCGGGGCTGTGTTCATCCCATCCACCAGCATGATTTCCAGCCACAGCTGTCCCTTATATTCATGTGAAAAATCGATCAGTCCCTTAAGACCCGCCTCAAAATCAAGTCTTCCGTAAGGGCGGTCAATCCGGTGATACATCTCTGCCGTCACTGCATCGAGAGAAGGCAGAACAATATCTGCTTCCATCAGCTCTGCACGAACCTGCGGATCATACAGCAAAGCTCCATTTGTAATAACCGTCACCGGTTTATCTGTAAGCTGTTTTAAGCCTTTTAAGAGTTCTCCAAGCTGCGAATACAGAGTCGGCTCGCCCTCGCCTACTACCGAAACAACATCATAGGCATCCGTATCCTCTGCATAGCGTTTAAATTCCGCAAGAATCTCCTGAAGCGGGAAAAATTCCTGCCGTTTATTTGTCATATGCCGTGTTCTTCCAAGCTGACAATAAACGCATGTGTGGTTGCAGGTATTATCTAAAATCGGGCTGACTCCAACTGAGCGTCCCAGTCTTCTCGACGGAACCGGACCAAAAACATATTTTAAATCTTCCATCATCTACCTCTTTTCTCGTCCTGTTTTCAGATATTTCGAATTCTCCACCTACAATACCACAACTTTTTCTCATTTTCAATTCCAAAAGGATGTCAAAGCGTTCAATCTTTCTGCTTTCTTTTATTCAACCTGTTCAACCGTCTGATCTACTTTGTCTGTTCCGGCTTTATCGCTTCCGTTCGGATAATGAACTTTACGGTTCCTTTCACGCCATCGGCAAGGCCGGTAAAGGTCTGGTACTCTTTTCCTGCATCTGCCACCTCTTCCAGGCGCTCTGTCAGCGAAGTAAGGTCTTCTCCCAGCAGGTCAGCGATCTTCTGAATTCCTTCTTTGTCAAACTGAATCATGCCGTCGTTCAGCTCTGCTGCACCTTCAAAAAGGGCAGTTATTCCTTCTGCAAGCTTGTCGGAACCGGATAAAAGCGTCTTTGCTCCATTGTTTAATGCCGCTGAATTGCTGCTTAATTCATCGGAACCGGATTTCAGAGAACCTGCTCCGTCATCAAGCGTATCTGCGCCAGCTGCCAAAGCTCCCGAACCGGATTTTGCCTGACTGATTCCCTCTGCCAGTGCTTTTGCGCCGCTGTCCGCCTGGTCAATACCGGTATACAGATTTCCTGCACCTGCATTTACCTGGCTGATTCCTTTCGACAGACTTCCTGCGCCCTGATCTACCTGACCCGCGCCTTCTGCTACAGAAGCAGCTCCGCTGTCTACCTGTGTAATTCCGCTTTGCAGGCTTCCTGCGCCTTCATCCAGGGCAGTAATTCCTTCCTGCAAAGAAGCTGTCTTTTCATCAATTTGCGACAGACCGCTATTTACAGAATGCAGTCCGTCTGCCAGATTCGCAGTTCCCTGATGCAGCTGTGTCACTCCAGCTGACAGATTTTGCGCACCATCCTTCAGCGATGCAACATTTTTCTTCAAAGAATCCGTCTGAGAAGAAAGTGAGCTGCTTATACCATCTGCTGCTGCCTGCGCGCCTGACTTTGCTGATTTGGAGGCTGTATCGGATACCGCCTGCTGCATCTGCTTTGTAAACGCCTGAACCAGTGTCTGATAAGAGGGATCATCTTCGCTGACGCCGCATTGTTTTACCAGCGCCGCAACCTGGTCTGAAGAAACGCTTCCTGCAGCCTGCTCAGAAGCCGAAGCGCCAATCTGATCCAACTGATCCTGGCTCAGTCCGGCATTTCCACCCATCTGCGAAACTGCCTGATTCAACTGATCCATACCAGCTGCCAGAGACTCTGCGCCTTTTACAACTCCTGCCGAATCACTGCTGCCTTCATATCCGGCTAACAGCTTTTCGACGCCGCTCACCGCTTCACCTGAGCCTGATTTCAGAGAATGAATACCGGAAATCAGCTCCGGAGCTGTTTCCTTCAATCTGCTGCTTCCCTCTTTCAAAGAGGCAGCTCCTTCCTTCAGCTGACCCGTTCCTTTCGTAAGCGCCGTCGTTCCAGACTTCAGCTGACCGGTTCCTGAGGTCAGACTGTCTGCTCCTTTCTTTAACTGACCCGTTCCTTTCGTTAAAGAAGCAGCTCCGTTTTTTAACTTGCCGGTTCCCAAGGTCAGCTCTGATGCGCCGCTTCCCAGCGCATTCATTCCTTCAGACAGCGTACCTGCTCCGTTTTTCAGTTCACCGGTTCCGCTCTTTAACTGCGCGATACCGGCTGAAAGCTTCGCAGCACCTCCCGTATAAGCAAGGATACCATTTGACAGGGTACCAATTCCTGCTGTAAATTCTCCTGTCTTTGAATTCAGCTCTGACGCTCCATCTTTGAGTTCTCCCGAGCCATCCTTCAGTTTTTTCGAAGCATCTGTAAGTTCCTTTACAGAATCCGGAATATCGCCCAGATTCACGGTTTCAGACAGATCCAGATCGGACAGCATATCATTTAACGCCATCGTTATGGTCATATCCAGCTCAAAATCCGTTGCATCTGCAGTTATTTCCAGATATTCCGGGATTTCAGGGTCTTCTTTAACAGAACTCTTTTTTTCACTGTTTTTCTCTTTACTACTCTTCTTTTCGCTGTTTTCCTCTATTTCATCCAGCTTCAGGCTGTCGGAAAGCCCCGGAAATACAAGGCCTGCCACAATATCGTTTTTACCGTCTGAAATAACCTTTCCATTTGTTACAGCAACATTTTTAAAATGATCTGAGGAAAGTACAGCGCCGCTGATTACCGCAAATGGCAGGCTGACCGTTTCCTTTTTTCCGTTCACAGTCACCGTTTTTTTCGCCGTATTGACATAATCAAAACGGATTTTCACTTTACCGCTTTTTCCGGCCAGATCCTTAGGTTCAATTTTCTTTCCATCCAGGTAATAGCTGAGCTTTACCTGAACCGGCAGTTTTTTGTCAGAGGTTCCTTCATAATAAATATCATTGCCGTCTGCTTTCCAGGTAATTTTTCCATCGCTGCCCTCTGTAAAGCTTTCATCGCCTTTTACATTTTTAATATCCTTCAGATTGGTAACATCCTCAAGCGTATCTGCGCCTTTTGTGTTTTTAAGCCATTCGCTGACGATAACCTTCTGAGCTGTACCTGCGGCGTCGCCGACCACATAAACGGTTTCTTCTTTTCCGGCTTTCTCATCGCCCACTGTGGCTTTTTCATCCTGTTCTGTTTTATTGCCTGCTGTCTTTTCATTACTTACTGCTGT
>JAUNPP010000041.1 GCA_030536685.1 Lachnospiraceae bacterium | reverse complement strand
GTCAGGTATATAGCACCAGATATAACAGAGAACAGCAAAAAGACAGCGATCAGATTTTTGTCAAATCTAACTGCTGTCTTTTCTGAAACTGTTTCGTCTGTTATCTTAAGCTTCTTCACGAAGTTCTTTTACGTCAATAAATTTACCGTCTCTCCAGATTCTCTCGATATTATAAAAATCTCTGTCTTCCTGATAGAATACATGGATTACAATATCATGATAATCCAGAAGAATCCAGCGGGCGCTCTGGTAACCTTCTACCTGACGCAGGTCATATCCTGCTTTGCCCATTTTTTCCATTACGTTATCTGCAATTGCCTGCACCTGATTGGCGCTGTTACCGGCAGCAATGATAAAGTAATCTGCTACCACAGATACCTTTGAGATATCAATTACATTGATATTAACTGCCATTTTTTCATCCAGAGCCTTGAATGCAGTCTGAAGCATATGATTACTCATAGTTATAAACACCTCTGTTTTCTGTCATTTTTTTACTTTCTGCCTGTATTTTTGCCGCATTAGCCGCAGTTTTACCGTAAGGTTTTAGTTTTGCGGCGCAGTCTTTTCGGGTTTTGCCAAAGAATCTTTTCGATAATACTCACAGGCCTTTTCGGTCTGTTTATCGATTGAAGCATGCGTTTTTTCCAGATAGTACAGAATTCCCGTCATGATCTCAATCAGAGCTTTGTCCAGATCGATAAAGGCCAGCTGGCGCATATATTCCAGATTATCTGCCTTGTTGCGTCTCGGCTCAATATAATCTGCTATATAGATGATTTTTTCGAGCAGCGACATATCTGGTTTTCCAGTGGTATGATATGTGATAGCTGACAGGATTTCGGGATCTTCTATTCCATATTTATGCGCGGCCATATAGCTGCCATACTTTGCATGGAGCAGTATTCTGTTCTTTTCTTCGTCTTCTGTGACTTCCAGTCCTTTTTCCAGACATTTTTCATAAAGCATATCGTTGTCAAACTGTCTTGCACAGTCATGAAGCAGACCTGCCAGCTCCGCTTTATCCAGATCATATCCATATCTCATGGCTAAAGCTGCTGCTGTGTAGGAAACGCTTAACGAATGTTCATATCTGAACGGGTCCAGTTTTTTCTTAAGTCTTTTACGAATTTCAGGAATTCTATCATTCATGTTCGACGCCTCCACTATTTGCGTAAATTTTTCCGGTGTACTTCGAATGCCCCGCCTGCATCGTGCAGAAATCATATCTGATACAGATTATTTTCCTTAATATATGCTTCCACTTCATCCGGAACATAGTAATGAATCGAGTACCCCCGGCGGATATTGCTGCGAATCCAATTGCTGGAAATTGCTACATTAGGCAGATGCAGAAGCTTAATAGATGCATGAAAGCGCTCTTCCAGCTCCAGAATTTTTTCTTCCATCTTTGTCTGATCCAGATTTCCGCGTGGAGCCGCCAAAATAGTTGCTCTTGAAAAAATCTCCTGCGGCTCATGCCACTTATCCATATAATCCAGGGAGTCTGCTCCTGCAATAAAGTAATAGGAAGCACTGCGATCCTGATCACAGAAATGTGCAAGCGTATCCGATGTGTAGGAAAACGTATCATTTTTAATCTCAAAATCGGAAAAAACAAACCTGGGCTGAGATTTAATTGCCAGTTTCACCATTTCTGATCTGTGGGATGCATCTAACACATCCGCATCTGCCTTATGGGGAGGATTCCCATTTGGCAGGAAAATAATCTGATCCAGATCATATTCCTCATATGCGCGCTGCGCAATCATTAAATGTCCTATATGAATCGGACTGAAGGTTCCTCCCATGATACCGATTTTTTTCATAGCTTTATTTTTCAGGCAGATATTTGCTGTTCTTTTTTGCCTGACGGAATAATACGATCTTCTTGCCGATAACCTGTACCACCTGTGAACGGGTACGCTCTGCCAGCATCTGAGCCATTTCTTTTGGATCGTCTACACAGTTCTGCAGTACGCTGATCTTGATCAGCTCTCTTGCTTCCAGCGCTTCTTCTACTGCAGCAGTTACTTCAGGTGTCAGACAGGATTTTCCAATCTGCAGGATGGGGTCCATTGTCATAGCCTGGCCTTTTAAATATGCTCTGTATTTTGTTGTCATAAATATCTCCTATATTCTATTTCTGTTGACTGAATCGTTACTGATAATCCGGTTATTTATAATAATCAAATTCCAGCTCATACAGCTTTACGGTATCTCCATCCTGAATACCCAATGCTTCCAGCTCCTTCAGGATACCGGTTTCTTTCAGGAATTTCTGGAAGAAAGCAAATCCTTTTTCTGAATCCAGATTGGTATAACCTAACATCTTTTCGATTCTCGGGCCTTCTACTATATACAGACCTTCTTTTTCCTGATGAACTGTAAATGGCAGGGTTACATCGTCCGGGTAATCGATTTCAAATTCTTTTTCAAAGATAACCGGTTCCGGATCAAGCTTCTGCAAGATTTCATAGACGTAGGAAAGCAGCTCTTTGAGCCCTTTTCCGGTAACTGCTGAAATAGGGAATACGGGAATCCCCTTCGGCTCAAATTCGTTTCTCAGCTGTGTAAGCGGATTTTCTTCTTCATTTTCCTCATCTATATAAATAGCATCTATTTTGTTTGCGGCAATTACCTGAGGACGTTCCATCAGTTTGGGATCATACGCTTCCAGTTCCTGGTTGATCGTTTTAATATCCTCCAGCGGATCACGGCCTTCTACGGATGCGGCATCTACTACATGGATAAAAACCTTGGTTCTTTCAATATGCTTTAAAAATGCATGTCCAAGACCGATTCCCTGAGAAGCGCCCTCGATCAGACCGGGAATATCCGCTATCACAAAGCTGTTGCCTTCTCCCATGTCCACAACACCCAGCTCGGGGTTCAGAGTGGTAAAATGATAGTTTGCAATCTTGGGTCTTGCATTGCTGACATGAGACAGAAGAGTAGATTTTCCTACATTGGGGAAACCTACGAGACCTACGTCCGCAATCACTTTCAGCTCCAGACGTACCCACAGCTCTCTGCCCGGCTTGCCTGGCTGCGCATATTTGGGCACCTGCATGGTTGAAGTTGCATAATGCATGTTTCCATTGCCGCCGCGTCCGCCTTTTAAAATGATTTCCCTTGTATTATCGCCTGACATATCCGCGATAACTTTGCCGGTCTCATCATCCTTGATTACGGTTCCCGGAGGAACTTTTACGATCAAATCATCTGCATCTGCACCATGACAACGGCGTTTGCCGCCTTCCTGACCATTTTTTGCCACATACTTTCTTACATGTCTGAAATTGGTAAGGGTATTCATACCCTCATCTACAACGAAAATAACATCGCCGCCTCTGCCGCCGTCACCGCCATCGGGTCCGCCGTTTGGCACGTAAAGTTCCCGGCGAAAGCTGACATGTCCATTGCCGCCGCTGCCGGATTTAATAAATATTCTTGCACTATCTGCAAACATGATTTCCTCCAGTGGCGCCGTCATGCGCCATAAATATGAATTCTCCATACCGTTTCCACACTTTATACAAAATCCAGATATAAAAATTCATACATACCAACTATAGATGTGAGAGTCAGCTCCCATCTGTTATAAAGCAACATAAAGATTATAACATAAAGAGCCGACGCATAAAAGCGCCGGCCCCTCAATTACAAATCAAATTTAAGAAACAAATCAGCAAAAATGCTGTCTGCAATTCCAGAAAAACCAGTAATTAAGCAGTTACTCTGGGATATACGGAACACTGCTTTTTGTCTCTGCCTTTTCTTTCAAACTTAACAACACCATCTACCTTTGCGAACAGAGTGTCATCACTTCCGATACCAACGTTAACGCCGGGATGAATCTTTGTACCTCTCTGTCTGTACAGAATGTTGCCTGCTTTTACGAACTGACCGTCAGCTCTTTTTGCTCCAAGTCTCTTGGATTCGGAATCTCTACCGTTCTTGGTAGAACCAACACCTTTCTTATGAGCAAATAATTGAAGGTTCATATTTAACATAGGTTACACCTCCCTTTACGGATTATAATTCTGATATATTTATCCCCGTAGGTTTCACACACGGACTCCAGTCCGAGGATAAACGATTTCAACAATAATTGGGTTTCGGGCGCTTCATTTGTAACCAGTTTAAATTTCAGATCACCATCATCCTGCTCCATCATGAACTGATCCGTGGTGAACTGTTCGATACTGTTAATGGTATTAATAGAAAGTGCTGATACTGCAGCACATATAATATCACGACCGTATCTGTCATAACCGGCATGTCCCGCGATACGGAATCCAAATATGTCTTCGGATTTCTTATATATTACAGCTGTAATCAATTATTTAACAATCTTGTCGATCTTAACTTCTGTATAAGCCTGTCTGTGACCGTTTTTCTTGTGGTAACCGGATTTTCTCTTGTATTTGTATACAATAACCTTTTTACCTTTACCTTCACCAAGAACTGTAGCAGCAACCTTAGCTCCTTCTACTACGGGCTGACCAACTGTTAACTGATCATCACTTACAGCCAGAACCTGATCGAATTCATATGTTTCGCCAGCAGCTACGCCTAACTTTTCAACGCGAATCACATCGCCTTCGCTGACCTTGTACTGTTTACCACCTGTGGCAATAATAGCGTACATGTGCTTACCTCCTTTTAAATCAAACTCGCCAACTTCGGTGTCCATCATCCCGCGGATAATCGGACTTTAACCTCATTGTGCGGCACACGCAGATTATATTAGCATATGTTGGGAACGATGTCAACCAATATTTTGATTTTTATGCTCCAATATTTTGATTTTTTCTCTCAGTTTTCTCCCGGCAATACTTTGATTTGATATTGCCCAAACTGTGGCTAAAAAGAATTCCAGGATACACTGCAAAACTTATGCGTCTAGCTCCTCTTTTTCCAGATAATGCTTAACCGCCCCCAGAAGATTTGCACTGTTTCCGAACCTGCATACACCCAGAGAATGTTCCAGCGGAAACGGAAGCTTCTGGTAAAAGGCTTCTACATATTGCTTCAGGGAATTTAAAAAGAATTCATTTTTGCTGATTCCGCCTCCAAATACGATTTTTTCCGGATCGAATGCAAACTGGAAATTAAATATCTGCTGGGCAAAATTTCTAAGATATTCATCAAAATCCTGCTGCAGCTTTGGACATCCTTTTTCCAGAATGGAAAACAGCTCCGGTCCTTCCAGCTGTCTTCCAAGCTTTTCTGAGCATTTATCAACAAAATAAGGAATGCTGATCTGAGCTCCCAGCGTAGTATCCATTCCATAGCTGTCGATTCCCTTTGTGGAGAGGTACGACAGTTCACCGGCGTATAAATGGCTTCCTTTATAAAGCCGACCATTTTGTATAACGGCTCCGCCCAATCCCGTGCCGATGACCAATACCAGTGCATTTTGAACTCCGACCAGACTTCCCTTCCACAGCTCTGCCAGTGCAGCGCAGCGGGCATCGTTTTCAAGGGTGACCGGACATAAAAGGGTTTCTTTTAATATTTCCGCCAGATTTTGTTTGTCATTATAGGAAAGATTTCCTCCCTGGTAAACAAATCCTGTATCACTGTCGATCGTTCCCGGCAGACTCATCGCCACCCCGCTTATATCGCCTGCCTCTTCCCTGAGCTTTTTGATGGTCTGAACAAAATCATCAAGACCAGCTTTCGGTGTTTTGATCTGGTTTACAGAGCAAAGAGTCTGGGCGTTTCTGTCGTATATTCCATATTTTATAAAAGTTCCGCCAACATCAATTGCTAAAATATTCATAATCCTTAAAGCTCCTTCTCTTTTGAAAACATAGTTTTTGATAAAACCCAATTCAGGCGATGGCCGGATGTCCTGCAGGTTCTCTTTTAAAAACCTGATTTTATGGAAACCAGCAGCGATCAATACAGGTTGCGGACCTTAAATTCCTTCTCTGCTTCTCTTCTCTGATCCTTTTTGGCGATATCCTGACGTTTATCGTACAGTTTTTTACCCTTTGCCAGACCAATCTCCACTTTTGCCAGACTTCCGGTAAAATAAACCTTTAAAGGAACCAGGGTGTAGCCTTTTTCTGCAATCTGCCCTGTCAGTTTATTGATCTGTCTGCGGTGCAAAAGAAGTTTTCGCACCCGAAGGGGGTCTTTATTAAAAATGTTTCCCTTTTCGTAAGGGCTGATATGCATACCGTAAATAACAACCTCTCCTTTTTCAATTTTGATAAAGGATTCTTTAATGCTGCATTTTCCCATACGCAGAGATTTCACTTCTGTTCCTGCCAGAGTAATCCCTGCTTCGTAGGTTTCTTCAATAAAATAGTCATGATACGCTTTTTTGTTATTGGCAATTAACTTATAGCTGTCCTTTGACATTCCGTTCACATCCTCTCTGATTTCATTTGTATTTCAAAACTGATGCTGCGGCTGGGCAGATCAACCCCGGCAACAACGATGTTCACCCGGCTGCCGATTCCATAACAGATTCCGCTTGCTGCTCCGGTCATCGTCATTTTCCGCTTGTCAAACTGATAAAAATCATCATACATCGAATTGACATGGATCAGTCCCTCTACCGTATTCGGTAGTTCTGCGTACATTCCCCATTCTGTGATGGAGGTGATGATAGCTTCATGGATTTCTCCAATATGATCCGCCATGTACTCAGCCTTTTTCAGTTTTTCCGTATCTCTTTCAGCCTCATCCGCACGGCGTTCCAGCATGCTGGTGCGGCTTGCAACCTCATCTAGTATCTCATGGTAATGCTCCGCCCGTTCTCCGATGAGCTTTCCATGCAGATTTTCTTTTATGATCCGATGGATCTGAAGATCGGGGTAGCGGCGGATCGGAGAAGTAAAATGGCAGTAGTACTTGGCTGCCAGGCCGAAATGACCGCTGCATTCCGTACTGTAACGAGCCTGTTTCATAGAGCGCAGTGCAATACGGCTGATAAATGCTTCTTCCGGTGTATCAGCGGCCTTTGCCAGCAGCTTCTGAATCTCCTTGGGATGAAGAGACTGACCTCCGCCGCTTGTTTTGATACCATACCCCAGACCTGCAATCATCTGAGACAGGGTAAACAGCTTTTCTCCATCAGGCTCTTCATGAATCCGGTACAGGAAAGGAAGCTCCTGCCAGAAGCTGTCCTCCGCTACGGTTTCATTGGCCGCCAGCATAAAATCTTCAATCAGGTCTGTTGCTTCATTGCGCTCATAAGCCTCCACTGAAACGGCATGTCCTGCCGCATCCAGATGAATCTTGCTTTCCGGGAAGTCAAAGTCAAGAGAACCTCTGATCCTGCGTTTTTTTCGCAAAATAGCAGATAATTCCTTCATCTGCAGAAACATGGGGACAAATGCCTCATACTCCTTCTGTGCTGCTTCGTCTCCTTTTAAAATTTCAGACACCTTTGTATACGTCATACGGTGATCTACCTGAATCACCGATTCTGTAATACAGTGGGAAATAATCTCCCCTTTAGGGCTGATATCCATCAGGCAGCTAAGCGCCAGACGATCCTCACCCTGATTCAGGGAACAGATGCCATTTGACAGCTTATGAGGAAGCATGGGAATTACCCTGTCTACCAGATAAACGCTGGTTCCTCTTTCCAGTGCACTTTTATCAAGCGGACTGCCCTCCTTCACATAATGCGTAACATCTGCGATGTGCACGCCAAGATGATAAATACCATTTTCAAAGGTCAGAGTAATGGCGTCGTCCAGGTCCTTTGCATCTTCTCCATCGATCGTTACAGTCGGCAAAGCCCGCAGGTCCGTGCGGCCTTTTTGCTCCTCTTCCTGTACAAAATCCGGCTGACCGGCTGCTTCCTGCATAACTTCCTCTGAAAATGCTTCCGGGATCCCATGTCCTCTGACAATCGCCAGGATATCCGCCCTGGGATCATTGACATGTCCCAGAATTTCTATAATTTCGCCTTCCGGGCTTTTAAAGCGTTCTCCGTAATGAAGCAGCTTTACTACCACCCGATGCCCGGTCATGGCGCCGCCATTTTTACTTTTTGAAATGAAAATATCACTGTCAATTTTCTGATTGTCCGGGATAACAAATCCGAAGTTCCGGCTTTTTTCGTAAACACCGGTAATTTCTTTCAGTCCGTGTTCTACGATTCGAAGTACCTTTCCCTCCGCCGAGCGTGTTCCCTGTGCGGGGCGGATAATCTGAACTTCTACTTTATCATCCGGAAATGCCAGATTTGTATTCTCCTCTGCAATATAAATATCCTTTTCCATGCCTTCTGCACTAACAAAGCCAAAGCCTTTTGTTGTGGCACGAAAAATCCCGATTTTGATATCCGGTTCTGCAATCCGGTAACGTCCCCGTTTATTACAGGTGATTTTTCCTTCCTGAACCAGAAGATCCAGCACCTGATGCAGTTCCATTCGATTTTCACGTTCCACGCCAAGAAATACAGCCATATCTTTTACACGCATGGGCTTGTAGTTCTTGTCTGACATAAAGTTCATAAGAACTTTTTTTCTGTTTTCTAATAATTTTTTATCCAATCGCGTTCCTTTCTTTTCCTATATACAACTGTTCTGAGCAGATTGTATTCTGTCTGTTCTGTTTCAGTGAGTCCATAAAAATAAAATACCAGGCTCAAAACAGCTGCTGATAATGAAAAAAGATTTACCACAGTCAGAGTATCCATCCGCAGTAAATCTTTTGTCATACACCTCACCAGGAATCTGTCCCGGCGATTAAAGAATATTCAGTACCAACGCAAGCACAAAAAAGCCAATTACCAGCCATTTGGTAGATTTTTCCAGCTTGCCTTCCAGGGTGCGGCCCTTGTTCTTGCTCCAGAATGTCTCACCGGCACCACTGATGGTGCTGGAAAGTCCTGATGACTTACCTTCCTGCAGCAGAACGATAACAGATACAATTAAACATACAATTACAAATATAACGCTTAAAGCGATTTTTAATGCAGCCACGCTATCATCCTCCAGTTTTTATTCGTCCGATATCAGTATGATACTGCCGTACCATATCGGCACCTGCAGCCAAACATGATTAGTTTAACACTTGTTACATCTGATTGCAAGTATTTTCTCTGATTATTCAAATTCTGTATAATATTCCGCGATTTTCTGAATCACCTTTACCATGCTCTCCATGGATTCAATGCAGGCATATTCAAAACGACCGTGGAAATTATGTCCTCCTGTATAGAGGTTTGGACAGGGAACTCCCATAAAGGAAAGTCTTGCACCGTCTGTTCCGCCTCGAATCGGTACGATCTGCGGTTCAACCTGATGATCCATCATTGCCTTCTGCGCAATTTCAATCAGATGATAGGCGGGCATAACCTGCTCTTTCATATTGTAGTAGGAATCCTGAATTTCCACACGGAATGTACCGGAGCCAAAACGGTTGTTTAAGAAATCACAGACAGACTGGAAATAAGCCTTCCGTTTTTCAAATAAAGCTTTATCATGGTCCCGGATAATGTAATGCAGGCGGGCATGTTCGATATCTCCCTGCATATTGCACAGATGATAAAAGCCTTCATAGCCTTCTGTATGTTCCGGTGTCTGTTCAGCGGGCAGCTGCTGTGTAAAAAGACCTGCCAAAAGAGAAGCATTTACCATATGGTTCTTTGCACTGCCTGGATGAATACTTTTTCCGGTAATAAAAACCTTTGCATCTGCTGCATTGAAGTTTTCAAATTCCAGTTCGCCTTCCGCTCCGCCATCCACTGTGTATGCAAAACGGGCGCCAAATGCAGCTACGTCAAAATGATTCATACCGCCGCCAACTTCTTCATCGGGAGTAAATGCAATCTTGATCGTGCCGTGAGGCCGCTCAGGGTGCGCCAGCAATTCCTCTGCTGCTGTCATGATTTCTGCCACACCGGCTTTATTGTCGGCGCCCAGCAGAGTAGTTCCATCGGTTACGATCAGGCTTCGTCCTTTATATTCAGATAAAGCAGGGTAATCCTCGGGAGTAAGAAGAATCTGTTTTTCTTCATTTAAAACGATTGCTTTGCCGTCATAATTTTCGATAATACGAGGCTTTACCTGCGCGCCGCTGATTTCAGGCGAGGTGTCCATATGGGCGATAAAACCAATAGCAGGAACCTTGTCCGCTTTATCCTCAGGCAGATTAGACGGAATGGATGCGTACAGATAACAGTATTCTTTGTCATAATAAACATCCTCAATTCCCATGCCCTTCAGCTCCTGATACAGGACATCTGCCAGATTAAACTGTTTTTTCGTGCTGGGAAAGCTGCTGCTTTCCTCATCACTCTGCGTATCAATTGCTACATATTTTAAAAAACGTTCCACCAATGCGCTCATATGCTGCCTCCCTTTACTCTCTGTCTGCCAGTTCTCTGGCAACATCTTCCCATGTAATTCCTTTATCTGCCATCAGAACCATCACATGATATAAAAAATCTCCCAATTCATAGACAATCTCCTGCGGCTCCGGATTTTTTGCTGCAATCACGATCTCCGTAGCCTCTTCGCCTACCTTTTTCAGGATCTTATCCAGTCCCTTCTGAAACAGATAGTTCGTGTAAGAGCCTTCTCTGGGGTGGATTTTGCGGTCTGCAATGGTATTATAAACGGATTCCAGTACTTTATACGGGCTGCTGCCGGCGGTTTCCCGGTTTACAATATCACGGTAAAAGCAGCTGCGGTTTCCTGTATGACAGGCAGCGCCGATCTGTACAACGCGCGCCAGGAGCGTATCCTGGTCGCAGTCGATCTTCAATGATTTTACATACTGAAAATGACCGGAAGTCTCCCCTTTGATCCAGAGGCTCTGACGGCTTCTGCTGAAATATGTCATGCGGCCGGTTTTGACGGTCAGCTGATAAGCCTCTTCATTCATATACGCCATCATCAGCACTTCATCATTGCGCCAGTCCTGTACGACGACCGGAAGCAGACCATCTCCGTTTAACTTAAAATCCTCCCAGCTAAAGGCAGGATTTAATATATCGGTTTCATAACCTTCCTTTAACAGCTCATGTTTGTAATCCATCATCTTACCGGCATTTTTTTCCGGTACCGCATATAACAAACCGGCAGCGCCCTGCTTCAGCGCCTCTGTACCCTGTTCTGCCAGGCAGTAAACGGTACAATCTGCCTTATCCTTCAGAGCGGAAGCAATTGCGGTTCCTTCCTTTGTCAGACAATAGAACAGACGGAATCCGCACTCATATGCATCAAGTGCTTCCTTAACGGACGCTGTCAGATAACCTGCACGTTCTGCTTTAAAACGGTTTAAGCCTTCTTTCTGCAGCTCCTCTGAAGCTCCCGGAGCAAAAAACATATGAGCAGCTCCGGTATAAAGATATTTTTTCACATCATCAATATGATGGCAGGAGCCGCCTGCGGTAAAGGTTCCCAGATCATTCTCCGATATTTTTTTCAGGAACTCCATATTGGCGTGATGTGCTTCTTCCGACTGTGAGGTATCTGCAAATAACAGCTCATCCGCGCCGCTGCTTACGCATGCCTGACAATAAGCAGATGCATCTTCAATGCGGCTGCCGTCAGCCAGCCATGCGGCACCATCTTTTAATAAAATATAAGGTATTACTTTTTTCATGATTAGCCTCCAGAGACAGACAAACCTGTTTTTCTGTTCGTTTGTCCCGAAAATTCATACTACTGTTCGTTTTTTATAGCCTGTTCTTTTGCCAGAACTTCGCGGATTCCGGATAAAATATTGGTAATCCGCTCATTTTCCATCTTCATGCTGACCTGATTCACGACAACACGGGCAGAAATGTCACATACCTCTTCCAGTACCATCAGTCCGTTTTCCTTTAAGGTTGTACCGGTTTCCACGATATCCACGATAACCTCGGAAAGACCGACTAACGGCGCCAGCTCGATTGAGCCATTCAGCTTGATAATCTCTACGGTCTGCTGTTTTACATTGTAGAAATAATCCTTCGCGATATGCGGATATTTGGTCGCAACACGAATCAGTTCGTTGTGTTTGAGCTTTTCTCTGGCAGATTCCGGTCCGCAGACGCACATACGGCAGCGGCCCATTCCCAGATCCATCACTTCGTATAAACGGCGGTCTTCCTCAATGATCGTGTCACGGCCTACCACGCCGATATCCGCAGCGCCATACTCTACATAAGTCGGAACATCGCTCGGCTTTGCCAGAAAGAACCGGTATCCCAGTTCTTTGTTTCTGAAAATCAGCTTTCTGGTATTCTCCTCCATCTCAGGACAGGTGATTCCAATCTGCGCCAGCAGTTCCATGGTTTTATCAGCAAGTCTTCCTTTGGGAAGTGCAAATACAATATCCTTCATCTTATCTCTCCCCCATCAGCTCTGCCAGCTCTTTTGTGACCTTTGTACCATTTTCCACATTAAAAAGTGTTACATTGACACCGGAGCGGTTAATGTAATAAATCTGACGAAATCCGGATCTTTTTGCGTAATCCGCATAATCCTCAAGTTTTTTATCCTCATCCTTCTGAAGAGTTGTCAGACGGCATCCCTGCGCACGCAGAACAGCAGCCAGACGAATCCCTGCCTCTGCCTGCTCCGGTTCCATCAAAAGCATGGATTCTGTCATGGAGACCGCAACCGGGATTTTCTGACGGTCAAGAGCAGTCATCAGGCCATCCACTGAAATCTTAAATCCAACTGCCGGGGCATCGTAGCTGAACTGAGACATCAGCGTGTCGTAGCGTCCGCCGGATACGATTGCATTGCCGGTTCCATATGTATAGCCGTTAAAAACGATTCCCGTATAGTAGCGGTAGCCGGTCACCATACCCAGGTCAAAAGAAACATATTTTTCCATACCGTAATAACCAAGCATTTCATACAGGGATTTCAGACGGCGAATGGCATTGCGGGAGGTTTCATTGTTTACCAGAGTTTCCATATCCAGTACCTGTCTGATCGTACCAGAATAAATCTGCAGCCGGCTGAAGACCTCTTTCTGTCTGTCGGTCAGATTTTCCTTTAAAAGCAGGCTTTCCAGTGCAAAAAAGTTCTTGGAAAGTAAAAATCTGCGGATCTGGGCTTCTGCTTCCTCTGAAAAACCGATTTCTTCAAATAATCCCTGCAAAAAGGAGGCGCTGCCGATATCAATCTGAAAATCCTGTAAACCGCAGGCTTTCAGGCAGTCCACCATGCAGGCAATCACTTCCGCATCTGCCGCTACAGAATCATCGCCAAATAATTCCACACCGGCATCTGTGCTTTCCTTCAGGCGCAGGCGATAGCTGCGGTCATTGATAAAAGTGCTGCCTCTATAGCATAAACGAACCGGCAGATCAGCCGATTCATAGTATTTGGAAACGCAGCGTACAATAGAAGGTGTCATATCCGGTCTGAGTACAAGCGTATTACCCTCGCTGTCAAACAGCTTAAACATCTCATTGGAAGCAACGCTTCCGCGTTCTTTTTTAAAAATTTCAAAAAATTCAAATGTAGGAGTCTGTATATCATCATATCCGTAGGAATTCATCACCCTGCGGATCGTATTTTCAATTGCCAGCTTCCGCGCATATTCTGAATTGTAGATATCGCGGACACCCTCGGGTGTATGAAGCATCTGTTTCATAGCATCTATTCCTCTCTTTCACTTTAGCGTAGTAACGTGGTAACATTTCAACGTAACATTAAAATGACCTGTTCAGTATAACGGAAAGAAAATATCCTGTCAAGGTTGATTTATCTACCTCACAGTTCAAGTCGATTTATCCGTCTCTTCGATCCAAATCTTTTTGCAGCGCTTCCAGATAATGTAAAAACACCCCGTTTTTTCCGGGATAGATTTCATAGGAATCCTTTAATTCATCAAAAGTAAAGCTTTTCCGTCCTCCATTTTCCATACGCTCCCAAAAGCGGTACAAACTGGAAAACGGCTGATAAAAGTAAAGCTCTCTGCTGGAATAGTACAGGATCAGAAAGGCAACTCCTCCCTGTTTTTCAAAATCGCGCATAAATGCCACCTGATGTTCATGAACATTTTGCAGAGGAAACGTATCGGTTCGGCATTCCTTTGCATCAAAGCAAACCGGTATTCCCTGTACTGTGCCAATGTAGTCTACGGTACTTTTCTGGTCAAAATAAGCCAGTGTGATATGCCTTGTTTCCTGTTCGATCCGAATGGGTTTGATGGGGGTCGGAATCTTCTGGATCAGCGCCAGACCCAGCTCCCGATAGCGGATATTGGTCAGATTCAGAAGTTCCTCCAGCTGAGAGCCGCGAAGCCCTCTACTGCTCCATGTTGACATAAGAAAGTAGCCCCTCTCCCTCTAAAACGCGAAGAAAATTTTCCGGCAAAGATGCACGGAAGGTTTTTCCTGCCAGATTTTCCAGTTCACAGTCCTTTGCGGGAAAATGCAGCTTCCATGAATGCAGCAGCTGAAAATGTCCGTGATAGGTTCTGTGGTACCAGCCGTTGGCCAGTTCATCCCCGTATTTGGTGTCGCCGATCACAGGATGTTCAACGCTTGCCAGATGCGCACGGATCTGATGGCTTTTTCCGGTGATCAGATGGATTTCCAGCAAAGTCATCCGGCCGTTATCTCCCAGCGGAATATATTCTGTTTCAATTTCCTGTGCCTCCTCCGACTGCTGCGGCTGAATGGACACACGATTGTTCTCTTTATCCTTGATAAGCCATCCCTTCAGATGAGCCGGGCGCTTAAGCACCCCTTTTACCAGCGCCAGATAACGCTTGTCTGCGGAGCGTTCCCTTAAAAGGCGGCTCAATTCTCTTGCACCCCGGTAAGTGATGCCGGCTGTTACAATCCCGCTGGTATTACGGTCCAGACGGTTGCATACAGACGGACGAAATGTCGCAATGCTCTCACGGGTAACCTTTTCTTTCTTTAAAAGATACTGCAAAATGTACTCATTCAGGGAAACATCCTCTGCATTTGCCTTCTGTGAAAGGATTCCCGCAGGCTTATTTACGATCATTACATCATTATCCTGATAAATAATTTTCACAGGAGGGAGCTTTTTCCCGGAAGCAGGCGGTACGACCGGCTGTACCGGCACCGGCTTTCCTGCGAACTTTTCGTAGGTTTCATCAGAAAAATACAAACGGATCTCATCACCGGCTTTCAGATGTTCGCTGCCGTCTGCCTTTGCGTTATTTAATGTAATATTCTTTTTTCTCAGCATTTTATAAAGAAAGCTTTTTCCCGCTTCCTTTAATAATTTATTCAAATACTTATCCAGACGCTGCCCGGATTCACTTTCATTAATAATTACCAGTTTCATCTTTTCTTACCTGCTCTGCTGTTTTTTGATCTTGTATTGCCGGTTTTTGGTCCTTCTGGTCTGAAGCTGTTATTACCAGCTTTTAGACTTTTTTGTCTGCTGCGGCTGTCATGGCTTTGTCCGGCTGTTTTTCTTGGCCGGATCAGACATTCCGGTCCGAAGCCGATCAATTCCGTTCGGCCGGTTCTGATCAGAGCTTCCTTTACCAGGTCATAGTTATCAGGGTTTCGATACTGTACTAATGCCCGCTGCATTGCTTTTTCATGCGGATTGCGGGGAATATAGACCTCTTCCATCGTGCGCGGATCCAGTCCGGTATAATACATACAGGTGGAGATGGTCGAAGGAGTCGGATAGAAATCCTGCACCTGCTCCGGCATATAGCCCATATCCCGAACTGCTTCCGCCAGTTTCACCGCTTCCTTCAGCGTAGAACCGGGGTGAGAAGACATCAGATACGGAACCAGATACTGTTTTTTATGCAGCCGTTCATTCATCGCCTGATAGCGATCGGTAAATTCCTGATAAACCTTATTTCCCGGTTTTCCCATATATTTCAGAACCTGATCTGAAACGTGCTCCGGCGCCACCTTCAACTGACCGCTCACATGATAACGGCAGAGTTCTTCCAGAAATCTGCTTTTTTTATCCGCCAGTACATAATCAAAGCGAATGCCGGAACGGATAAATACTTTTTTAACCCCCGGAAGCTTACGAAGCTTTTGCAAAAGCTCCAGATAATCCTGATGATCTGCCCTCAGGTTTTTGCAGGGGACGGGGAACAAACATTGTTTATTCGGACAAACGCCCTTTTTCAGCTGCTTTGCGCAGGCCGGATGACGAAAATCTGCGGTAGGGCCGCCTACATCATGGATATACCCTTTAAAATCCGGATGTTTTGTCATCTTCTCAGCTTCCGCCAGAATGGACGCATGACTGCGGCTCTGAATAATTCTTCCCTGATGGAAGGTCAGCGCACAGAAACTGCAGCCGCCAAAGCATCCGCGGTTATTGACCAGACTGAACTGAACCTCCTCGATTGCAGGAACACCGCCTGCCTCTTTGTAGGAAGGATGCCACGTCCGCATATAGGGAAGCGCATACACATCATCCATTTCCAGCTCCGTCAGCGGATAGGAAGGGGGATTCTGAACCAGATACTGCTTGTTCGGATACGGTTCCACCAGCTTTTTGCCGGAAAACGGATCAGTATTACAATACTGGATATAAAAGCTTTCTGCATATTTTCTGCGATTTTCCTGTAATTCTTCAAAAGAAGGAAGCAACAGACCATCTCCATATAGATCGGGGCTGCTGGTTCGATAAACTGTTCCCCGCACAAAAGTAATATCCTTTACAGACATCCCATTGGCCAGACAGTCCGCAATCTCCACCGTAGCATGTTCACCCATTCCATAACAAAGCAGATCAGCTGAGGAATCCATTAAAACAGAACGCTTCAGCTTATTGGACCAGTAATCGTAATGTGCCATACGCCGCAGACTGGCTTCAATGCCTCCAATAATGACCGGCACATCCTTATAAACCCGGCGGATCAGGTTGCAGTAAACAACAACTGCATAATCGGGGCGGCGTCCCATCTCGCCGCCCGGTGTGTAAGCATCTGTTCTGCGGCGTTTTTTTGCAACGGTATAATGGTTTACCATGGAATCCATATTTCCGGAGGAAACCAGAAATCCCAGACGTGGTTTTCCAAATTCGCGGATAGAATCATCATTTTTCCAATCCGGCTGGGATAAAACAGCAACACGGTAGCCGTGAGATTCCAGCAGGCGGCTGATGATCGCCGTGCCAAAGGAAGGGTGATCTACATAAGCGTCACCCGTTACATATACAAAATCCGGCTGTTCCCAGCCCCGTTCTTCCATTTCTTTCCGGCATACGGGCAGAAAATGATTCATCGCTTTCCCTCCTCTCCAGATGCTCGTCCTTTTTCGTGTTCCTCCGATTCCAGCTCGCGCACTGCCTCATGCAGCGGACGGTAAACTCTCTTTCTGGTAACCTCTGCCAGATTTAAGCGGGTCATATCCACCAGAACCGTTTTTACACGATCCCGGAGCAGTTCATAACGAAAACATTTCAGCAGCTCATCCGTATGTTCCTTTTTTTCCATATCGATAAAATCAACCAGAATGATACCGCTGTAGTTGCGCAGTCTGAGCTGCAGTGCGATTTCCCTTGCTGCTTCCAGATTTGTACGCAGAAGATGCTGTTCTTTTCCAATCTTATCGAGACATTTTCCGGTATTGACATCAATAACCGTAAGCGCCTCCGTCGGCTCCAAAATCAGATAACCGCCGGATTTCAGCCATACACGTCTGCCAAGCGCCTGATCCAATGCGGTGTTCAGCGAATAGAGGGCTGTCAGGCTGAGTTTTTCATCCTCATAAAAACGGCAGGAGATTTCAGGAAGTTTTTCCGTTACCTCCTCGTAAAATTCCTTTACATCCGTTATTACCTGCAGCTCCTGGTCCATCGGATAGTCCCGGATCAGACTTAAAAATGCGTGATCCTCCTGAAAGAGACAGGAAAAACAGCTGCGGTAAGGCGCAATCTGGATCAGCCGCTGATAACGCATATTCAGCTGTGCAAGCTCCGCAAAAATTTCCTCCGGCTCCGCATCCTGCGCATTGGTTCGTATGATCATCGCACACTGAGAAGGCAGCAGCTCTCTTTGTTCAATTTCCTGCAGCAGCTCCTTCTGAAAACTGCCTCTCGGAATCTTTCTTGAAAATACAATTCCGCTTTCACCATGGATCAGCACCGCAAATCGGCCGCTGATATTGATATGTCCATCCAGAACCGGCAGTTTGGTTTTCACCGGTTCCTTTGAAAGCTGCACTAACAGCTCGTCACCGCAGGTAACGGCTCCTTCTCTTGCCTGTCTGGTGAAAAAAAATCCATCCGCCTTCTCCAGCGCCAGATAGCCATTCATTCCGCCGCCGAAATCCACAAAGGCTGCATTGATATTTTTTACAATACTCTGCACACGGCCCACATAGATATTTCCGACGCGAAAAGGCTTCTCCTTTTCCACATGCAGCTCCGTCACTCTGTTTTCTTCCTTTAAAGCAGCAATCAAACCGTTTCTGCGTCTGGTAACAATCAAATCAGACAATCATTTCACCCATTCTTTCCAGAGGAATCAGCTTTCTTCCCTCCCCTTTCTTTGACACATCCGCATACATTTCCAGACGATGGATATGATAGGGAAGCGTCTCTGCATCGATTGCTGCAAATGCGCAAAATGCATCCATCACCTGTTCCGGCTTCAGATTCGCAGCGCTTCCGGCTGAAAGTTTTAAGAAGAGCGTGGTTTTTCCATTTTCCTGATCTTCCTCAAATTGTGTCTCAAAAATCAGCGGACGGATTTCCAGTTCAAGCTCCTGCTTTTTCGTCTTCTTCGTAATTACAATCGAATCCTGCAGCAGAAATTCGGCAAATTTCGCCTTCATCTCTGCAAAAACCGGCACATCAAAAGTCAGGCGGTAATCTGCAGCAGCGACAACCGACATCGCAGTCTTTGCCTTTTCCGGCAGCTCTACATAGCCAAGCGCCTGCATTCCTTCCACCATAGCCGCATTGATCTTCTGAAGCATCGTCTCGGAAGATTGGGTGGAAAGTACCTCAATATCCACATATTCCCCTTCTGAAGTAAGCCCCAGCCCCAAAGGCGAAGCAAAACTCATAATCTGATGAGGGGAAAATCCTGCTGAATATGCAATATCCACCTCTGCCCTGCGCATTACCTTCTGAAAACAACGCATAATATCCAAATGTCCAATATATTTTAAATTCCCGGTTTTAGAAAACTTAATTCTGATTTTCATGACATGCCTCCATTGAAAAACGATCTGCACTGCAGCCGGCACATTTCATAGCACAGTTCGGAGTGACCTCCTCTGCCATTGCCCGCTTCCACTCCCTGATAAGGAATTTCCTGCTGACACCTGCGTCAATGAAATCCCAGGGAAAAACCTCTTCCAGGCTGCGTTCTCTGGTGGTGTAAAAATGATAATCCAGTCCGCAGTCAGAAAGAATCTGCATCCATTTTTCATAATCAAATTGTTCCGACCATGCATCGTAGATGCAGCCGGATTCGTAAGCCTTTAAAATAGCCGCTCCAAGCCGTCTGTCTCCCCTTGCAAACACACCTTCCAGAATGGAAGCTTCCGGTGAATGCCACTGATAGCTTAAACGCTTCTGATTCAGCTGACTCTTAATAGCATGCTTTACTGTTTCCGCTTTGTCTACATACTCCTGCATCTCACACATCGAAGCCCACTGCAGAGGTGTAAATGGCTTGGGAATAAAGAAGGATGTACTGGAGGTAATCGACAGATTTCCCTTTCTTTCCGGTTTGGGAACCGTATCAAAATACTCCGCCGCAATCTTATTGGCAAGATCGGCAATTCCTTCCATATCCTCCTTCGTTTCCGTCGGAAGTCCCAGCATAAAATAAAGTTTTACCTTTGTCCAGCCGCCCTCAAAGGCTTTTCTGGCGCCGCCGAGAATATCCTCCTCTGTCAGCCCTTTATTAATGAGATTTCTCATTCTCTGTGTTCCCGCTTCCGGTGCAAAAGTCAGACTGCTCTTTTTGATATCCTGCACCTTGCTCATAATATCAAGGGAGAAGGAATCGATTCTAAGAGAAGGCAGAGACAGATTTACATGCTGTGCGCTGCACTGATCGATCAGACCGTTAACCAGCTCTCCAAGACCGGAATAATCGCTGGAACTTAAAGAACTCAACGAAATTTCTTCATGTCCTGTATTTTTCAGGATTTCCTCCGCTGTCGCAAGCAGCTTCTCTGCATTCCGCTCTCTTCTGGGACGATACACCATACCCGCCTGACAGAAACGGCAGCCGCGGATGCAGCCGCGCATAACTTCCAGTACGGCGCGATCCTGGGTAATCTTAATAAACGGAACCACAGGCTTTTTCGGATATTCCAGCTCTGCCACATCGCGAACCACAGCTTTTACCACCTTCTCGGGCGCAGCTTCGCAATTCGGAGTAAATGCTGCAATCGTACCATCCTCATGATACGTGACTTCATAAAGAGAAGGTACATAGATTCCCTGGATCTTTGCTGCTCTCTCCAAAAATTCACGACGGGAAAGCCCCGCTTTTTTACATTCCTTATATAAATCCACCAATGCCAGATTGTTGACTTCTCCTTCTCCGATGTAGAACAGATCAAAGAAATCAACCAGCGGTTCCGGATTATAAGTACAGGGGCCGCCGCCGATCACAAGCGGGTCGTCCTCTGAGCGCTCGCTGGCAAGCAGGGGAATCTGCGCCAGATCAAGCAGCTGCAAAATATTCGTGTAGCACATTTCATACTGAATCGTGATCCCGATAAAATCAAAATTCTTAATCGGTTCCTGAGATTCCAGACCGAACAGCGGAATCTGCTCCCGCTTCATGATCTCATGCAGATCCATCCAGGGTGAAAATACACGTTCGCACCAGATATCCTCCCGCTTATTATACATATCATATAAAATCTGCATTCCCAGATGGGACATACCGATCTCATACACATCCGGAAAGCACATGGCGATTCGTACATCCACATCATTTTTATCTTTTACAACACTGTTGTACTCCCCGCCGATATAGCGGGCTGGTTTGTCAACTTTTAATAAAATTTCTTCGCTTAACGCAAGTTTTCTCATAGTTATAGGTTCCTTTTTTGTTTATTTTATACAAATGACAGGTTCTTCAAGTGGAGGGTAAACTTCCATTTTCCCCTTCATGATCAATGCTTCTTCCAAGCTGTTTATCAATATACAATATTTTCAATGTAAAATCAACATCCGTATATTTTAGTGCAATTGTTTCGGAAATCCCTGTTCCGGTAGTAAGAGTTAATAAAAGCGGCATATTTGCCTTTTCTGCAAGCTTTAGGTGAACTTTAAAATTAATATATCAATTATATGGAAGAAATCCTTCCTCCCAATAACATTTATCAATATTACAGCCAGTGATAATCCAGTATTGTCTTTTAAACTCTTTAGGATAATGTTTTAAGAAAATTTTAGCTTCATTTGGATCTTCAAATAAATCACTTATTACTATATCAATCTCATCCCCATATTCATTTTCATTCCATCCATTGACATAATAAAATTTTTTATCCGTTTCAATTTTTTTAGCATTTATCTTTATTTTTTCAATTTCATAATACCCTTCCGGATTATCTTTAAATCCAATTACGTTTTCTGAATAATACTTCCTAATTTCTTTCGCCTTCTTATATGACGAAAAAAAACCAATCAGAAAATTGTCTTTGGTATTTTCATATTGTATAATAAATGTTACAGTATAAACATGATTCATACTAATCTCCTCGAAACCACTATCTGTTAATGACCTCTTAGTTTGACCCAGCTCTGCTCTAGTAGTTTGTCGCAGAACTGCTTTACTTATTGTCAAAATCAATCGATGCTTTTCGGGATGAATTTTACCACCCCGTCACATCGTTTTGATATATATGAACTTCATTCCGTTTTGGAAAATGGAAGTTCCTGCTCTTTGATAGCCGCATACTGTCTGCCATGAGGCGGTCTGAACCTCATAAGTCGTGCACTGCATGTATTTAAATGTTCCTGGAGTTGATTCAGCTCATCTGCGATGTCGTCCATTGCAGTTTCGATATCAGCCTTGAGATATTGGAAGGAATCAAAAGTATCTTCCAGTTCATCACGGATATCTGCATATTCCTTCAGAACTTCCCAGAGACCAGTAAGTGTCTGTTGTTAAGAAATTTAGTAATTCTGTTGGTTCCCTAATAACACTCGCCTACAGTATTTACTATGCGCCTTACAATTTCATTAAATAGGAAGTTTGACATGCAAAGATTTATAAAACAATGAAGATGTAATAATTCCATTATTAAGTATATCATCCCTGATATAATTTGTTATTATTTCATCTTTAAGTAATGTCATATCCTTACTTATCAGTAATTTAAAATAACATTTATCATATACTTGTGCCCATTCACATTCATTTTTTTTACAATATTTATAAAAAATATTTGCTTCTTCAATTTTTTCTTGTGCTAACAAAGAACTGACAACAAGAAGAAATATATTTTTACTTATATGCCAGGAGTCTTCTATTAAGAATTCTTTATTGTTGCAAATCGTTTCATAATTGTTCATCATATAATATACAATAAGTACCATTGGATCTGTAACATTCGTAACATGTTCTTTGAATTCTGTATAATTCAAATCAATACGTTTTTTCCACTTTTCATTTTTTTCAATACGATATAAGCAATATAAAATCACACAATAAAAAATTTCATAAAATGAATCTTTTTCGATCAACCATCTATATTCATTCAAAAATTTCCTTAATGTGTAATATGCTTTTTCATAATATTGTAAATAAATTTGTGTAACTCCAAGATTCCAAAGTATATAGCCAGAGTCTTCATCCAAACCACACCTAATAGCTCTTTGATAACATTTTTCTGCGTGTTTATAATCATCACATTCCCAATACAAATCTCCCAACATAATATTAGCATTTGTATCCGAATAAATTTTTATTGACTTTCTATAAAGCTTAAATACTTTCATCATACTTTTTTTACTAAAATCATAATTCCAACAACATTTGTATAAAAAAGTAGCATAATTGCACAATGTTCTTTCATCCGGAAAACATATAGCTAAACATTTAAAAAAAATGTGAGCTGTCTTATCATGACAATTATCCAACATAGATAAAGCCATACTATTTAACTGTTTTTTTATTTCATACTTAATATTCATCTTTCTCCTTTTTGAACCAAATCACACACGCTGGTGTGTGATAGCCCTCCCTTATTTTTCCTTTTC
>JAUNPP010000204.1 GCA_030536685.1 Lachnospiraceae bacterium | reverse complement strand
GGAGAGTAAGCCCATGTCATAGCCAGTTTTTTGCCTTTCAGGTTTTCAACACCGCCGAATTCGTGGATGATGTGAAGCATATCAGCCATAGCCTGTGTAGGATGGTCGATATCACACTGCAGGTTAACCAGAGTAGGTTTCTGTTCCAGAATGCCGTCCTTATTTCCCTGTGTAACAGCGTCAACTACTTCATGCATGTATTTGTTTCCTTTTCCGATGTACATATCATCACGGATACCGATTACATCAGCCATAAAGGAGATCATGTTAGCTGTTTCACGAACAGTTTCGCCGTGAGCAACCTGAGATTTGCCTTCATCCAGATCCTGAACTTCCAGACCAAGCAGGTTACATGCGGAAGCGAAGGAGAAACGGGTACGTGTGGAGTTGTCACGGAATAAGGAGATACCAAGACCGCTTTCAAATACCTTTGTGGAGATGTTGTTCTCTCTCATGTAGCGAAGAGCATCAGCAATTGTGAAAACAGCTTCGATTTCGTCGTCTGTCTTTTCCCATGTCAGGAAGAAGTCGCCGTTGTACATTTCTTTGAAGTTTAATGCGTTTAATTTGTCAATATATTTCTGTAAAGTTTCCATGGTAAATACCTAGCCTTTCTTATGAAAAAATGTTTTTTGCAACTTTCTTTTTAAAATGAAAAGTTTAATATGTAATGTGTGTGTAATGTGTGTATGTGGTTTTATTTTTGTACGTTCTTAATTTATCTATATATAGGAGTATTGTGTGTGTTTAATGGTTTGGATTTTCTGCCGGAAAACCATTGAAGAGGGCTGGGTTTTCCGGCAAGAAGAGGAAAACTATATGTCAATAACCCAAACGGGTTAAAGAACCGATTTTATGTTACTGCTTACAGCTGTACTGTGAACGTAACGAGTTTATTTGCAGTAGCAGCCGGGCAGTGCAGCGTAAACTGCAGCACAGGTAACCAGATCCTGTTTCCATGTTATTTCGTTAGGAGCGTGTGCCTGAGCTTCTGCGCCGGGGCCGAAACCGATACAGGGAATGCCGTTGCGTCCCATGATGGATACGCCGTTTGTGGAGAATGTCCATTTATCTGTTAAGGGACGAGCCTGTCTCATTTCCAGAGTGTCAGCAGCGCCGATACGTTTGTCACCGTACAGACCGGTGTAAGCTTCTTCCAGAGCCTTTGTTACAGCGTGATCCTTCGGAATTGCCCAGGTAGGGAAGTAGCATTCGATGGGATATACGCATCCTGTGTAAGAAGGACGATCATAGTTGTACATAGATACAACAACATCATCGCCGTATTTCTTTACGTTAGGCAGCGCGCGGATTTCATCCAGACAGCTTTCCCATGTTTCTCCGAATGTCATACGACGGTCAAGAGAGATTGCACAGGAGTCAGCTACTGCACAGCGGCTGGGTGATGTATAGAAAATCTGAGAAACGGTAACAGTACCGCGGCCAAGGAAACGAGCTTCTTCGTAATCCTTGTTGTATTTGGGATCGAGCATTTTAACAAGACCCTTGATTTCTGTTGCGTCTTCAGCGTCGTTTTCATTTAAGGAACGGATATCCTGAAGAATATCAGCCATCTTGTAGATTGCGTTGTCACCGCGTTCAGGAGCGGAGCCGTGACAGGAAACGCCCTTAACGTCTACGCGGATTTCCATACGTCCTCTCTGTCCACGGTAGATACCGCCGTCAGTAGGCTCTGTGGAAACAACAAATTCGGGGCGAATTTTATCTTCGTTGATGATGTACTGCCAGCACAGACCGTCGCAGTCTTCTTCCTGAACAGTACCAACAACCATAACCTTGCAGCCTTCGGGAATCAGATCCATATCTTTCATGATTCTTGCGCCGTAAACTGCGGAAACAATACCGCCGCACTGATCGGAAACGCCGCGGCCGCCGATTTCGGTTTCATTTTCGTAGCCTTCGTAGGGGTCAAATTTCCAGTTGTCGATGTTGCCGATACCAACTGTATCAATGTGTGCATCGAAGCTGATGATCTTATCGCCTGTTCCCATATAACCGATAACGTTTCCCATGGGATCGATATCTACCTGATCAAAATTCAGTTCACGCATCTTGGCAGCGATTGTTTCGATGTGTTTTCTCTCGTCGCAGCTTTCGCCGGGATTGCGAACGATGTCACGTAAAAACTTGTTCATATCTGTGCTGTAATTCTGAGCAGCTTCTTTAATTTTGTTGAAATCCATTATAAAAATCCTCCTTGAAATTTTGAAAACAGTGAAATCTTAAATAATTTGTGAGATTTTAAATAAACCGTAAAATTTTAAATAATCGTTGAGATTTTAAATAAACCGTGAAATCCTACATGATCTGTGAGATTTTCAACAAACAGTTATTTATCTCTCGAGTCCTTCCCAAACGATGTTTTTGTAGCGTTCGGGGTCTGTGTCGCCTTCTGTTGAGAAGCAGAGCACTTTTGAGTTTTCGTCCAGACCGATTGCTTCCTTCAGTTCTTTATATTCGGGCATTGTCATGATGCAGGCCAGTGTTCCGAAGGGAGCTGCACCTGATTCACCGGAGCAGATCGCGGGGTCGCCCTTGATGGGAGCTGCGAGCATTCTCATACCCTTTGCTGCTGCCCAGTCGGGAGCTGCGATAAATACGCTGACATGGTTCTTTAAGATATCCCATGAAATGGTATTGGGTTCGCCGCAGGCAAGTCCTGCCATGATAGTCTGCATATCGCCGTCAACGATTGCTTCTTCGCCGGTTCCCAGTACAGCGCCTTTATAGAGGCAGGCAGCAACGTCTGCTTCCACAACTACGACTGTGGGCGGATTTTCGGGGTAACGGTTTGCGAAATAACCCTGAACAGCTCCTGCGAGTGAACCAACGCCTGCCTGGATAAATACATGAGTGGGGCGGTCACAGCCGTATTCAGCTAACTGTTCGTTTGCTTCCATTGCCATGGTTCCGTAACCCTGCATGATCCATGCGGGAATTTCTTCATATCCCTTCCATGCTGTATCCTGAACTACCACGCCGTTGGGTGTCTTTTCAGCAGCAGCAGCGGCCATACGTACACATTCATCGTAGTTTACTTCTTCGATAGTAGCGGTAGCGTTTTCAGCCTGGATATTTTTCAGACGGGTCTGAGTGGAACCCTTGGGCATGAATACAACTGCTTTCTGCTTTAACTTATTGGCTGCCCAGGCAACACCGCGTCCGTGATTGCCGTCTGTGGCAGTAAAGAAGGTTGCCTGACCGAATTCTTCTCTTAAAGCATCGGAAGTCAGCACATTGTAGGGCAGCTCGGAAACGTCTTTTCCGGTCTGTTTTGCAATGTAGCGTGCCATTGCGAAGGAACCGCCCAGTACCTTGAAGGCATTTAAGCCGAAACGGTAGGATTCGTCTTTTACATAGACTTCCTTCAGTCCCAGATAATCTGCCATTTTTTCAAGCTTTGTTAAAGGGGTTACTGTGTACTGCGGAAAACTCTGATGGAAGGTTTTTGCTTTTTTTACTTCGTCCAGAGCCATCACCTTTAACTGGCTGTCATCTGTTTTGGGCATTTCGTTTACTGCCCATTTAATCATGTCACTCATAATATCCTCCTGAAAATTAATGATTAAGAATCAATATGAAGCTGTGTGCTGCTGTTTTTTGTATCCATGCAGTTGTACATGGCAAATTACTGTTTTTTGTATCCATGCAGTTGTACATGGC
>JAUNPP010000203.1 GCA_030536685.1 Lachnospiraceae bacterium | reverse complement strand
GAGATAGAAAGTTTGCATTTTCCGGGAAATGCGGGACTGAGAAACGAGCGGTCTGTGCATTTTAACAGAAATTTCAGGTATAAATTACCGGAAACAGACAGTAGCTTCAGGATGTATCAAAAAAGGTATGGAATCCGCGGTTAATTCAGGCAAATGTCACAAATTTGTTTATTTCAGCCGAAATGTCCGATTTTTGAATGGACATTTCGGCTTTTTTGTGAGAAAATGAAGAATGGAAAGGTAAGTCAGAGAGAGTTTTAGAAGATTTGCCTGTTATAATCCAAATAAGAGATTTTGATTATGCTAGCAGAAAAGCCAGACCCCATGCCCCCATGGAGGCTTTTGCTGCAGTACATATTCGAAAGGAGTAAAACCAATGATTTATTCACATGAAGTTGAAACAATGTGTCCGGTAGGACAGGGCGTTAGACATGGCGCAGCACCTATTCCCGTTGAAGGCAGATGGGTAAAAGCAAAAGAAGTTACCGATATTTCCGCATTAACACATGGTATCGGCTGGTGTGCACCTCAGCAGGGTGCTTGTAAGCTGACTCTGAATGTTAAAGAAGGTATTATCCAGGAAGCACTTGTTGAAACAATCGGATGTTCCGGTATGACTCATTCAGCAGCTATGGCTTCTGAAATCTTACCCGGTCTTACTATTCTGGAAGCTCTGAATACTGACCTTGTATGTGATGCAATCAACACCGCTATGAGAGAACTGTTCCTGCAGATCGTTTACGGCCGCAGCCAGAGCGCTTTCTCAGAAGATGGTCTGCCCGTTGGTGCCGGTCTGGAAGATTTAGGTAAAGGTCTTCGTTCTCAGGTTGGTACTATGTACGGTACATTAAAGAAAGGTCCTCGTTACCTGGAAATGGCTGAAGGCTATGTAACAGGCATTGCACTGGACGCAGAAGATTTAATCATTGGCTATCAGTTCGTTAACCTTGGTAAGATGACAGACTTCATCAAGAAGGGTGATGATCCCGCTACTGCTTATGAAAAGTCAAAAGGTCAGTATGGCCGTGTTGCAGACGCAGTTAAGATTATCGATCCCAGAACTGATGAAGTGATTAAATAATACGGAGGTAACTGAAAGATGGCTTTATTTGAATCATATGAAAGAAGAATTGACAAGATCAATGCTGTATTAAACAGCTATGGTATTGCTTCTATCGAAGAAGCAGAAAAAATCACAAAAGATGCTGGTCTGGATGTTTACAACCAGATTAAAGGCATTCAGCCTATCTGCTTTGAAAATGCATGTTGGGCATACACTGTAGGTGCAGCAATCGCAATTAAGAAAAACTGCAGAAAAGCTTCTGAAGCTGCAGCAGCAATCGGTGAAGGTCTTCAGGCTTTCTGTATCCCCGGTTCTGTAGCTGATACACGTAAAGTAGGTCTTGGCCATGGTAACCTTGGCAAGATGCTTCTGGAAGAAGAAACAGAATGTTTCGCATTCCTGGCTGGTCACGAATCCTTCGCAGCTGCTGAAGGTGCTATCGGTATCGCTGAAAAAGCTAACAAAGTTCGTAAGAAACCCCTGCGTGTTATCCTGAACGGTCTGGGCAAAGATGCTGCACAGATCATCGCAAGAATTAACGGCTTCACATTTGTAGAAACAGAATACGATCCTTATACAAACACTGTTAAAGAAGTATTCCGTAAACCCTACTCAGAAGGTCTTCGTGCAAAAGTTAACTGCTACGGTTCCAACGATGTATGCGAAGGTGTAGCAATCATGCACAAAGAAGGCGTTGACGTTTCCATCACAGGTAACTCCACCAACCCTACAAGATTCCAGCATCCTGTAGCAGGTACATACAAAAAAGAATGTATCGAACAGGGTAAGAAATACTTCTCAGTAGCATCAGGCGGCGGCACAGGCCGTACACTGCATCCCGATAACATGGCAGCAGGTCCTGCTTCCTACGGTATGACAGATACATTAGGCCGTATGCATTCTGACGCACAGTTCGCAGGTTCTTCTTCTGTACCCGCTCATGTAGAAATGATGGGTCTGATCGGCGCCGGCAACAACCCTATGGTTGGTATGACTGTAGCTGTAGCTGTTTCGATTGAAGAAGCTGCAACAGAAGGCAAGTTCTAATTAAAATAGTTCAATTTAAAATAGTTCAGTTCAAGTTCTAAGAAGACCTTTATAATCAAAGGCTTTAATCACCGTTATATCCGATAGGATACGGTTAATAACAGCAGGTTAGTAGATCGTTTACACGGCTGTTAAGATACTGAGCGGAACATATTTGAGGTGCATATCCCAAAGTCAGGATATGCACCTTTTTAAGTTTATTCCGACAGATACGGCATTATTTTATCCTGAAAGGAAATAAAAATACTATGAAAATAACAGAGTTATTTCAGATGATTGATTTACAGCCTGAAATGATTGAAAAGCTGGGAGCCCTGAGTTTTCAAATAGATATTAAAAAAATAGATGGTTACTTAAACCGGATGATGGATATCACAACGGCACAGGAGGCTTATAAGGAATTAAAAGAGTATCTTAATGAGGATGCGAATCAGATGCAAATGCTATTCTGCCAGTTGAAATGTGCAGGAAGAGTTTATGATAAATATCAGAGTATGGGCATTCCGGATTCTGTTTTTGCTGCAACTATGAAATGCTTTAAACGGTTTCTTGATGAGTGCGCAGTGAAAACCGGACGAAGCTATTTTGATCGCGGATGGTGGACATACAGACAAATAAGTATGCGTATTTTTCGCATAGGAGATTTGGAATATGAATTAAAGGAATATGACGGAGAAAAAGTAATTGCTATCCATATTCCATCAGATGCAATATTTTCAGGGGATATGGTCGATGATTCTTTTAGACGGGCAGAGGTATTTTTTAAAACCTATTTTCCTGAATATACAGATACAAAATATATCTGTAACTCCTGGCTGCTGTCACCGGAGCTGAAACCGTTATTGTCGAATCAATCCCATATATTGGATTTTCAGCGCAGGTTTGAAATTGTGAAGGTAAATAAAGAAGATTATGGATATATAGAATGGCTGTTTCAAAAACCGGAAGATACCGCGTATGAGAAATTACCGGAGCATACTTCTTTGCAGCGTAAGGTGAAACGATTACTTTTGGAAGGGGAGTCTATTGGCAGTGCATATGGGATTATGAAGTTATAATTTTACAGGCCGCCTGTAAAAGCCAATTTTATATTGTAAGATTTCATTCCACCTTGTGGCAGCAAATTCTACTCGGTGGAACTTATTTTATCTTGGATTTTAGGTGTATTATGTCAGTGTAGCTGTTGTTATTGATCTGTTGGCCCGGTTTAAGAATAGAATTTCAGATGTATTATGTCAGCGCAGCCGACGGGCCGCTTGCAGTAAGAATGCCGATGCTATTCTTGAACAGGAGATTAGTGAAAAATAAGAAATGTATTAAAAAAGAATAAAAAAAGTCTTATATATCACATGACACTTGAAAAAAGGAAAAAGATGTGATAATATAACTTCTATAAGATAGCTGGCTTTCTATGTGTAGTTACAGGATATGGTATTTTTATGAGAAAAGGAGTATGATGGATTGGGAAAGGTAGATACTGTAACAAAGCAGTATATGCAGAATAATCATGTATTTGCAGATGCGTTTAATTACCTGCTATATAATGGGGAGCAGGTTATTTTGCCTGAGAAACTGCATATGCTGGAC
>JAUNPP010000202.1 GCA_030536685.1 Lachnospiraceae bacterium | reverse complement strand
TGCCTCTTACAAGCTGCTTTTGCTTTACCTGCTGCCTGCAGCTGTTTTTGCTTTGCCTGCTGTTCTGCAGCTGCTTTTACTTTTACTTCTGATTGCGGAACTGAATCGGAGTCATTCCGTAAGCTTTTTTAAACAAGCGGTTAAAATGCTCTACATTCTGATATCCGACGCTTTCTGCAATTGATTCTACAGTCATATTGCGGTTTTTCAGCAGAGTCCGTGCTTTTCTCATACGAACCTTTTTTACAGCCTCACCAAAAGTAATGCCTGATTTTTCTTTAATGTACTTGGAAAGGTACGGTTTGGAAAGATAGAATTTCTCTGAGAGCTCATCTAATGTAACCGTCAGATAATTCATCTGAATATAATTCATAATTTCCAGTAATCTCTGATCCTTGCAGGCTGATACATTGCGCACTTCATCCAGCTGATTTACGGCAGCTGCCAGAGCATGGATGGAAGCAACGATAATATCCTCGTGAATACCTACGCCCCAGTACATCCTGTTGTTGCTGCTGATTCCCACATAGGTAGCCGCTCTGGAGGAAGATCCTTTTGACAAAGCATGTTCCTCGTAAACAGTCAGCTCATAGCTGATGCCGAAATACTGTTTAATTGCATTGCTTACAGCGCTCAGACGACCATTGCCGTTTGCTGTAACCAGTCTCTCATCTGTACCCTGCTGAATAGTTACTTCTGCCAGGATTCCATCATCAAGCTGTTTAAAGTGATGTTCTTTAATGGAAAATGCTTCCGCATTGTGAATATATCTGTCCTCGAAAATCTGATAGATCAATTCCGGAGAAAGCTCTCTATGTTCTCTGTCAGATACATCCTTGATCATGTATCCAACTTCTTCCTTCATCTTCTCAGGCAGAGACAGACCAAAGTTCTGCTTCAGGATGTAAGCAACGCCGCCCTTACCGGACTGACTGTTAATACGGATAACATCAGATTCATAGGTTCTTCCCACATCTTCAGGATCAATCGGAAGATACGGTACGTTCCACTTATACAGCTGTTTTTCGCTTCTCCAGTTCATGCCCTTTGCAATTGCATCCTGATGAGAACCTGAAAATGCCGTAAATACCAGCTTTCCTGCATAAGGCTGACGTTCATGAACTACCATGCCGGTCAGTTTTTCATAAACCTCTCTGATTTCATTAATATTGGAGAAATCCAGTTCAGGATCCACGCCATGCGAGAACATGTTCATACCCAGTGTCACAATATCTACATTACCGGTTCTCTCGCCGTTGCCAAATAAAGTACCTTCGATACGGTCCGCACCTGCAAGAACACCTAACTCAGCATCGCTGACACCACAGCCGCGGTCATTATGAGGATGAAGACTGAGGATAACATTCTCACGGTATTTCATGTTCTTACTCATATATTCAACCTGGCTTGCCAGCACATGAGGCATGGAAACCTGTACCGTACTGGGAAGATTGATAATCGCCTTATTATCCGGTGTAGGCTGCCATACGTCAAGCACTGCATTTACTACCTCCAGAGCATACTCCATCTCTGTTCCGGTAAAGCTTTCCGGGCTGTATTCAAATGCAAAATTGCCTTCGGTTTCTTCTGCAAGTCTCTTCAAAAGAGCCGCACCTTCAATTGCAATCTTCTTGATTTCTTCTTTTGACTTTTTAAATACCTGCTCTCTCTGAGCTACAGAGGTAGAATTATAGACATGGATAACCGCTCTGGGTGCACCCTTTACTGCCTCAAAAGTCTTTTTAATAATATGTTCTCTTGCCTGTGTCAGCACCTGGATCGTAACATCCTCAGGAATCATATTCCGCTCGATCAGAGCACGCAGGAAATTATATTCTGTTTCTGATGCCGCAGGAAAACCTACTTCAATTTCTTTAAAACCAACTTTAACCAGCATCTGGAAGAATTCCAGCTTTTCTTCAAGACTCATCGGCTCGATCAGGGCCTGATTGCCATCACGCAGGTCTACACTGCACCAGAGAGGCGCCTTGTCAATATAATCCTTCTTTACCCAATCATAGCAATCCACTGGCGGCAAAAAATATTGTCTTTCATACTTATCACAATTTCTCATTTCGATTCCTCCTGAATTTCATCCGTTACAGCATCCAAAGACACTCAGACAAATTTACATTTATTTCACGGACAAGCCGATACAAATTTAACATTTCACGCACAAACGTATTGATATAGTAACATATTGTAGATGCAAATAAAAGTGTGTTTTTTAATGTTTCTATTGATTTTTTTTATTTTTTGCATTTATTTCACAAAAAAAATATTCAATTTATTTGCTTTTGATTAATGTTTTTTCGTATTTGTCCGTACATCAAGTACACTTGTATGTATGGTGCGATTTTCACTTATTATTGCATCTGACAGAATCATATGACAGAACTATCTGACAGAATCATATGATAAAATTACCTGCCATTCCGTCAGGCGCACTCCGCCAAAACAAAAAAGCAGCGATCCTTTCACTGCAGACCGCTGCTTTCTTTCCAAGTTATCGATATTGAATTTTTCAGAAGAATACCGTCAAGCTGCTGCTTATTTAGACTCCTCTGTTTATTTAGACTCCTCTGTTTCTTTGGATCCTTTGTTTTCCTTAGAAGCTTCCGTTTCTCCAGACTTTGCTTCTGTGCTCTCTTCAGATTCCTTTTCTGTGCCAAGTACAGGAGTGTCTTTAATATTAAGGCTTTCGATCACTTCTTCATTCACTTTAAAAGAAGGTTTCTCCAGTCCTGCATAAGCGGTTTTAAAATAAGCATCCTTTTCACTCTTAACAGCAGTATCATATGCATTCTTTGTAGCATCTTCATCGTTCTCTGTATCACATACCATGACATACCATCCTGTATTCTCCTGGTAAGCTACTGCAGATTCACCTTTTTTCAGCTTAACTGCTGCTTTTCCGAATTCAGTTGTCTGCTCATCTTTCACACCGAAATTTTCTTTGGCAGTTTCCATGTCCAGTGATTTTGCAACATCCGTAATGGATTTGCCTGACTGAATCTTTTCCAGTGCCGCATTCGCATCTTTTTCAGTATAATATTTTGTTTCTTCTTTGGTTTCCTCTTCTGTCTCTGCCTTGGAATCATCTGCTTTTGTCTCTGTTTCTTCCGGTTTTTCTTTAAATAACAGATAGGTCACACCATTCTTCTGCACTTTTTCTTCTGTTGTGGTAATCTTTGCTTCTGAAACAATTGCATGATATGCCTTATTCGCCAAAGCATTCTGTGTCATCAGCTCTGTTAATAATTCTTTATCAGAACCGGCAATTTCAAGGAAAGTTTTATTGCTTTCATCTGTAAGAAGCTTCTCTACAGTTTCCTTTACCAGCTTTTTCTCTTCTTCTGTTAATTCTATCTTTTTCTCTTCTGCATAATCACAAAGAACCTTGGTCTGATAAATAGCAGACATAACCTCTTCACGAAGCGAATCCTCCATCGTATCATTATCCCAGATATTCATGCCATACATAGAGCCATAATATTCATACATCATCTGGCTGTTTCTCAGGTAAAAATTCACCTCATCCAGATAAATCTTCTCGCCACCATAAGTTGCAGCTGTTACTTCTGAATAATCATCTGACAGATCTGATTTTTTCACAGTAGAACAACCGGTAACCATACCAAGGGTCATAACTGCTGCCAGTGAACCAGCCAGAAATCTCTTTTTAAAACTCATAATACCCTCCTGATATAAAATAATAGAAAATGTACCTCTCTATAATAAAATAATCCAAAATATACTTTTCT
>JAUNPP010000201.1 GCA_030536685.1 Lachnospiraceae bacterium | reverse complement strand
ATATGAATCGGTGTAGCTTCCTGAGCGATTTCGATGTCTGATTTGAATCCCATAAATAGTACCTCCATTCATTAACTGTATTATTAATACTCATACAAACATGTATGACTATACAGATTCTGTAACATTTCAAAGCAGGATATTATTAGTTTTGACAGTGTAGAATTCTTACATACTGTGTCATTATGACAATTTAAGCATCCTGTTTTGTACATTTACAAAAGATGGACAAATCTTTAACAATATAATATTACAAAACGCTCAAAAAATCAATATATATTTTCACCATATTATTCATTTTTACCAACGCAAAACTTTGTCTATTTTTTATCCATTTCAGGTATTATTGCACAGTTTTTCTGTAAAACTGATGACTGTCATAGCAATACTACAGTTTATTGTTAATAAATTAACCATATTTTAGAGTAATATCCTAATTGCTTTTTTTACATTTTTGTTATATACTAGATAAGATTTCAGGCAAAGTAGAATTGTACGCGTAGTGTTTTCGGAACGGGGAGATGTCCGGAAAACGAATGTTTAGCAGCCGTGACTGTATTGATATCCGCGATGTGCAGTTCGCATCCCGTTGCTTTAGCCTTTATGCAGATTCTTAAGAAGCAGGCAACACTGTTCTGTATAATTGCTAATCTTGTAAGCCGGGCTAGTGTACCCGGTCTTTTTTTTGCAATGGCTTCCCTTCTCCTGAATATACTTGTGAAAGCCCCGCGGGTTTTTCACAATATCCCTATATTGTGTTTTAGTTCGAGGAGGAACTCAAATGATTGACAAACCCAAGATTGAACAGGCTGTCCGTATGCTGTTAGAGGGCATCGGCGAAAATCCTGACCGTGAAGGACTGGTTGGAACACCCGACCGTATTGCCAGAATGTGTGAAGAACTTTTCTCTGGTACAGATGAAGCTGCTGAAAAGGCACTTTCCGTTACTTTCAATTGCACTAATGATGATCTGGTTCTGGAAAAGGACATTCAGTTCTACTCTTTATGCGAACACCACCTGCTGCCGTTCTACGGCAAGGCGCACATTGCTTACCTGCCGAACGGCAAAGTAGCTGGCTTAAGCAAGCTGGCAAGAACCGTAGAAGCTTATGCCAGACGTGCTCAGATCCAGGAACAGCTGACAGAGCAGATTGCTAATGCCATGATGAAATACCTGGAGCCCCGCGGTGTTATGATCGTTATCGAAGCGGAGCATATGTGCATGACCATGCGCGGTGTTAAAAAACCCGGTGCCAAAACCATGACCTATGTCTGCCGCGGTGAATTCCAGAACAACCCCGCCCTGTGCGACCGCGTTCTGCGCATGGTTGGTATGTAATATGTATTCTATGGAACGTCCGGAACAAATCAGGAAACATCCTGTTTTTATAGAAGAAATGGCACGGATTGGCCGGATGGAAAAGGACCGCAGATATTGTGGACACGGGCTGCAGCATTTGCTTGATGTAGCGCGAACCGGCTGGATCCTGACGCTTGAAAATCACTATCCGATTTCAAAGGATGTGGTTTATGCCGCTGCTCTTCTGCATGATATCGGAAAAGGACGGCAGTATGAATTCGGAATCCCCCATCATATTGCCAGTGCAGAGCTTGCAGAGCCGGTTTTAAAAGACTGCGGCTATTCCAGCGAGGAGATCCAGGACATTCTCGATGCGATTCGTCTCCACCGCAAGCCGACAGATGAAGAAGCCCCGCTGATCCAGGTTCTTTACACCGCTGATAAAAAGACCAGACTCTGCTTTGCCTGTGAAGCGCAGGATGACTGCAACTGGTCTGCGGAGAAAAAAAATCTCCGGCTGGTCTATTGACTAATATTCACAGCAGATTCCGCTAAGCAGGCTTACCTGTCGGAATCTGCTTTTGCTTTTTAAGACAAATTTTTACTCTGCCAAACGGCTCTGTAAAATATTTCATATATCAAAAAGGAGTTTAGCATGAAAATCGGAACAAAAGAGTTTGATTTTAAAAAACACTGTTATATTATGGGAATTCTGAATGTTACACCGGATTCCTTTTCTGACGGCGGACAATGGAATAATATGGACGCTGCACTGAAGCATGTCGAAGATATGATAAATGAAGGCTGCGATATTCTGGATATCGGCGGAGAATCCACCCGCCCCGGCTACACCCTGCTCTCTGATGAAGAAGAAATCAGCCGTGTTCTTCCTGTTATCGAAGCTGTAAAAAGCCGTTTTGATATCCCGATTTCCCTCGATACCTACAAAAGTCAGGTTGCAAAAGCCGGACTGAAGGCCGGAGTCGACCTGATCAATGATATCTGGGGCTGCAAGTACGACCCTGAAATGGCTTCCGTAATTGCAAAAGCCAATGTTCCCTGCTGTCTGATGCACAACCGCAACGAAGCTGTTTATAACGATTACCTGAAGGATGTATTAGATGATCTGCATGAATGTATTCGCATTGCCAAAGATGCCGGAGTTGCAGATGACCGCATCATCGTAGATCCCGGTCTCGGTTTCGGTAAAACCTACGAAAACAACATGGAACTGATGAACCACCTGGAAATCCTGCATCAGCTGGGATACCCGATTCTTCTGGGAACCTCCAGAAAATCCATGATCGGCCTGACGCTGGATCTCCCCTCAAATGAACGTCTTGAGGGCACTCTGGTTACTACGGTTATGGGTGTTATGAAAGGCTGCGGTATTGTCCGCGTACATGATGTAAAAGCAAATAAACGCGCAGTAACTATGACAGAAAAGCTGCTGCAGTTTTAACCGGAGGTACCTATGGACGAAATCAGAATTTCCGATCTTGTAGTTTTTGCAAAACATGGTGTTTTTGAAGAAGAAGCCGTCCTCGGACAGAAATTTCTTATCTCTGCTGTTCTCGAAACAGATATCCGCAGACCCGGCTTATCTGACACTTTGGAAAATACCATCCATTACGGAGAAGTCAGCCATGAAATCACCCGTTTTCTGACCGAAAACCGTTTTCAGCTGATTGAAGCCTGCGCAGAACAGCTGGCAGAACACCTGCTGTTTACCTATCCGCTGATCAGACGCCTTACCATCGAAATCAAAAAGCCCTGGGCGCCTGTCGGACTGCCCCTTGATACCGTATCTGTCAGGATCACCCGCGGCTGGCATACCGCATTTATCGCACTGGGTTCCAACATGGGCGACAAGGACTCTCATCTTCTTTTCGGCGTAGAGGAGCTCAAAAAAGTCAAACAGATTCAGGTAGAACAGGTTTCCTCTTTTATCAAAACAGAGCCTTACGGATATACCGAACAGGATGTATTCTTAAACGGCGCCTGCAAGATTCGTACAACACTGACGCCCGAAGAACTGCTTGATGTCTGTCAGCACATTGAAGCGGAAGCAAAGCGCGTACGTAAAATCCACTGGGGTCCCCGCACGCTCGATCTGGACGTCCTGTTTTATGATCAGGAGATCATTGCCACCGAACGCCTGAACGTACCTCATCCTGATATGGCCAACCGTGATTTTGTCTTAAAACCTATGGCAGAGCTTGCTCCCTGGTGGGGACATCCAATCACACACAAAACCATGCAGCAGATGTTAAACGAGCTGAATGCGCGGTAGCCTATTGTAAAACTGATGTAAAACTGATAAAATTGTCTCAGACAGTAAAATCGTTTTTTTAAAAACAGCCATCTGATTCAGCAAAGCCTGCATCAGATGGCTGTTTTTATCAGATCTGTATTCTGATCCGATTATCATATATCTTTATAACTTCCGGCCATTATATCTTTATAACTTC
>JAUNPP010000040.1 GCA_030536685.1 Lachnospiraceae bacterium | reverse complement strand
AATTTCTTGATTTCTTCATGAAGGAATCGATGGTATTTATTTATATTCCGGCCGATTGCATACAGCATGAATTCTTTATACACTTTTTCTGAACTGCGGTAATTGAACCGGCGGAAGTTCTCATTTTCTTTGATATCCCCAAAGTGTCCTTCCGTCTGAATGGAACGGATCTGACGTTTCAGGATTCCCTTCTCACTCTGGATATTGGCATTGGATGCCTCTTTCAACATTTCCCACTGTTCATTGATCTTCATCACTTTATTTCGGTCGCTGTTTTTCTCTGCATTGTATTTATACAGGCAACGGGCCTTATGCTCGCAGCCGCTGCAGTCTGCACATCCATAGACTTCCCATGTCTGGGTATATCCGTCCTGCTCCTTGGTTTCCGTCCGGATATGACGCAGTTCTCTTCCGTCATGGCAGAGATAGTAATGCTCATCTTCAAAGATCTGGGTTGTCATGTTGTAATACTTGCTGATATCTTCTTTATACGCACGGGTTTTCCGTTTCTCATGATCCTGAAGTTTGATATAACTGGCAATTTCGTTCCGTTTCAGATACAGGAGGTTTTTCTCACTGCAGTATCCGCTGTCTGCTGTCACTTCATCCAATACCTCACCAAACGCTTTCCGGTGTTTTTCCAGAACCGGGATCAGGGTGTTGTAATCCGTGCGGTCATTGCTCACATATCCGTGAACGATGAAATAGTTCTCTACTGCGATCTGGACGTTATAGGCGGGTTTTAACTGACCGTTAAGCATGTGGTCTTCCTTCATACGCATAAAAGTCGCTTCCAGATCTGTTTTGGAATAACTGTTGCGGTCATTCCCCATGATCTCGAAACATTCTTTATATCCCATCAGCCGGTTCCCGCATTCTTCCAGTTCTTCATACAGTTTCTGGATTTCCGTCTTTTGTTTTCCCTTGCTATGGACGAATGGAATCCCCTCACCTTCTGCAATCCGCATCAGATTTTTCTGGAGCTTTAAAATTTCAAGCGGAGAGCAGTTGTCAATTTCGATGATGGTATTGTTTGAAATTTTTTTGTGCTTTGTCAGTTTCCGTTTCCGGTTTTCCTCAATCACACGTCTGACTTTTTCCATGCCTTCGATGATGAACATCTGTGCATCCCCGATGTCGTATTTCGGTCCATATCCATTTTCATGCAAAAGTGTATTGTACTTTTTGTAAAGAGCATCTATGGTATCCAAAAGACCGGCAAGATGGTAATTGATGCTCCCGCGCCAGACAAAAGTATAACGGTTAGCATTGGCTTCAATCTTGGTTCCATCAATAAAAAGCTCTTTGAGTGTAATCAGTCCTTCTTTTTTCAATCGGCGCATGAACTGGTAATTCAGTTCATCCAAAACTTCGCCGGTCAGTTTTTTGCTTTTGAACTCATAAAAAGCATCCCGCTTCGGCTTCTGGCCCTTGGTAAGCCAGATAAAAGCAAGGTCTCTTTCACATAATTCAACAATGCGGTCAACAGCACGTACCCCGCGCATGTTTGCGTAGGTAACGACAGCATACATCATGATTGGATTGTACCCGGTTCTTCCCTTATCTGAATAACAGGCAAGCAGGCCTGAAAAATCTAATTCCTCCATCACGTTTTTAAGGGTATAGACAGGATCGTCATCGGGGAAATGCAATTCGAAGAAACTGAAGTTAATTTTCTGTTGCCCTAATTCAAAAAATTCGTTATAATAATCTTGTTTGAGCATAGTTCCATTATAACATGGAACGGAAGAAAAGATGGTTGTCGTTAGCCATCTTTTTTTCTTTTTCAGGATCAACGTTAAGAGGAGGATGTGACCGGTATCGGTCACATCCTCCCCTGGTTGAGACTATCTATTTCCCGACAGCCCCATACTTTTTTATAACGAATATAATGCGGACAGGAATTGTCTGCTTTGTATTTTTGAAGCTATTTTTTGTTTTTTATGCAGATTCCAGGAAAAGTTGAGTCTCTTCCCTGAATGAAATTTCTGCAGGTTGAACAATGCTTTCCGCCTTTATAGCATTTGTCGAACGGCACATCACGTGCAGCTTTATAATTGGGCACATAATTCTGTTCAAAATACTCTTTTTCATATACTCCATTCTCATTCCAGTTCATCGTAATAAACCCCTTTCAAAATTTAAGAACTGTTCTGCCTCTTGCGTCTCCTGGACCAAACCTCTGTCCCGGAAGCTAAACCTTATATCTTCATCAAAGTAAAGATAAATTCCGTTCCGACTCCTTCGGTGCTGACAACATCAATATTCTGCTGGTGGGCATTGATGATTTCCTTTGTTATGGAAAGACCGAGGCCTGTACCTTGTTTGTCTTTGCCACGGGAGTTGTCGGCTTTGTAGAATCGCTCGAAGATTTTTTTCTGATTTTCTTTGGCAATGCCGCAGCCGTGGTCTTTAATGGAAACGAAGACTTTTCCGTTGCGGTCGTAGGTTTCGATATCGATGGTTGAGTCTGTTTTGGAAAATTTAATGGCATTGTCGACAAGGTTGTAGATTACCTGCTGGATTTTGCCGAAATCAGCTCGTACCATCATGGTTTTATCGGAAAAGGTCAGATTAAAGGTCAGATTTTTGCTGCGGCAGCCGCCTTCGAAGGTGGCGCAGGTGTCTTTTATGGTCTGATTGATGTCAAATGAGGACAGATTCAGGCCGGAAGAACTGCCGCTTCCGAGCTGGTTGAGAGTCAGAAGGCCCTCGGTCAGCTTGTTCAGACGTTCCGTTTCCCGGATTACGATATTCAGGTATTTTTCGTAAAGCTCGGGCGGAATTGTTCCGTCGAGGATGGCCACCAGATATCCCCGGATCGAGGTCAGGGGCGAGCGGAAATCGTGGGATACGTTGGAAATAAATTTCCGCTGATATTCTTCCGTGTTGTTTAATTCGGAGGCCATATAATTTAAGGTGGCGGAGAGATAGCCCAGTTCATCATTGCTGGTGACGGGGCAGCGATATTTCAGGTTACCGCCGGCGTATTCATCTGCCGCATGGATGATTTCTCCCAGCGGCCGGTAAACACAGAGCTGAAATATAAGCAGTATCAGAAAGGACAGCGCAAAAAGTACAAGTCCTGTCAGGTACATCAGATTCAGAATCTCATACTGATGCTGTTCGATCAGGGAAATGGGAATGTGAATCATGACATATCCGCGTGTCTGGTAGCTGACATGGATGGAGGACATGACAGAAAGCTGCTTTTCAGAGAACATATTGTAAAAAAATCCGGTTTCTGCATAGCCGGAAATCCGGTTTTTTCCCTGGGCGAAAGAGGCCGGGTCAAAGCTGGGGATCGTTCGTCCTGTAAAAGTTCCTTCACTGTCATAAATAATCGTTCCTTCGCTGTCTGCTATCCATATGAAAGATTCGATCCCCTTTGCAAGTCCGTTATATTCATTTTTTTTGCTGGTCAGAGGCACCATATTTCCATCGTAGGAGCTGATGCAGTCGGACACGATATTTTCAGCATTTTCGTACAGGCTTTCGGCGCGTATCCGAATCAGAACATTCAGTACGGCATCCGAAGCCAGTGTGGAGATCAGCAGAAAGCCTGTCAGGCCAAATGCCAGAAATCCGAGGATAAATTTAGGTTTCAGTTTCTTTTTCATATTCATATGATTTTCAATGTTTATACAAAATGTGCAGGGCTCAAAATAGTGGTAAATAGTGGTAATTAAAGTAGTGGTATAAAAAATACTTTAAAATAGTGGTAATTTAAGAAATCACTTCGAATTTATAGCCGATTCGATGTACGGTTGCGAGCTTCCAGGAAGGATTTTCCCCGATCTTTTCCCGGATTCGTTTGATGTGAACATCGACGGTGCGGGTGTCTCCCTGATATTCATAACCCCAGATATGGTCAAGAAGCTGATCTCTGGTAAATACCTGATTGGGGGATTTGGCCAGAAAATATAACAGCTCCAATTCCTTGGGCGGCATGTCCAGACGTTTGTTTTTCAGTGTCACGGAATAGTTGGTCAGGTTGACGATTAGATCCGGGTATGCCACATATTGTGCCGAGGGCTGCTCGGGAACGGGAATCGAGGGCTGGGGAGCTGTACGCCTGAGGACTGCTTTTACCCTTGCTACCAGTTCCTTGGAATCAAAGGGCTTGATGATGTAATCGTCAGCACCCAGTTCCAGCCCCAGTACCTTATCAAACACTTCGCCTTTAGCGGAGAGCATGATGATCGGCGTATTGGAAGTTTTGCGGATTTCTCTGCAGATCTCGTAGCCGTCAATGCCGGGAAGCATGAGGTCTAACAGGATCAGGTTTGGTTTAAATTCTTCAAATGCATTCAGGGCTTCATAGCCGTCGCCCACAATGCGGGTTTCAAACATTTCTTTTGCGAGATAAAGGGCAATCAGTTCGCTGATCATCTCATCATCGTCAACAATCAGAATTTTCTGTTTTGTCATCAAAGTTAAAATTCCCCCTGAAAATGTACGGTACGCTATCGCTGTGAGACAGCGGCGTACCGCATAAATGTTATAATGTTATTGTGAAGTATCAAATGTTACAATGGTTACGCCTGTATTTCCTTCGCCGAAGGTTCCCAGACGATAGCTTTTTACGTAGCGCAGACGTTTTAAATGGTTGTGGACGGCATTTTTGAGGACGCCGGTTCCGCGGCCGTGAACGACACGTACCTGAGGAAGATGGGCCAGATAGGCATCGTCCAGGTATTTGTCGAGAGTGGCAATGGCTTCATCTGCATTCATGCCGATCAGATTGACTTCCGTGCTTACATTCAGGGATTTGTTCATCTTGATCTGGCTTGCGTGGCTGCCCTTTCCGCTCTTTTTGCCGGTCATGATCGCGCCGTCGGGACCGGAGAGCGTGTCTACCTTCACAAGCTCTACATCCTTGATATTGACCTGGGAGCTCATAATTCCCATCTGCACCTGCATATCGCCCCTGGCATTGGGGAGGGAGGTGACAGTACCTGGCATATTCAGCGAGAGCACACGCACGGAATCGCCAATCTTAATATCCTCCGCGCGGGCGGTCTTGACAGAGCGGCGCAGCTGTTTTTCCTTTTTCTGGTCATTTTTCTTTAACTGATTGCGCAGCTTTGCACGTTCTTCTTCCAGCTGCTGCATGTTGCCGCCCGACATTCCCAGCTTATTGATGCGGCGGATGGTCTGGTCTGCAGTTGTTTTGGCAGACTGCAGGATCTGGCGCGCCTCTTCATTGGCCTGTGTGATGATTTTATCGCGGCGTTCATCGAGCTGTTTTTTCTGCTCTTCCACGCGCTTTTTCAAAATACTGGCGTCGCGTCTGAGACGTTCGATCTCCTCCTGCTCCTTTTCCATCTCCTGTCTTGAATGCTCCAGATCGGAAATGACATCCTCAAAGGCCTTATCTTTATGGCCGATATAGGAATTTGCAGTTTCAATAATATGTTCTTCCAGTCCCAGCTTTCTGGAAATGGCAAATGCGTTGCTTTTTCCGGGGATACCGATCAGAAGACGGTAGGTGGGAGAAAGTGTTTCTACATTAAACTCACAGGAGGCATTTTCCACGCCGTCTGTGGAGAGCGCGTATACCTTTAACTCACTGTAGTGGGTGGTTGCCATCGTCCGCACCTGCATGTTGTGCAGATAGTTCAGAATAGACATGGCGAGGGCGGCGCCTTCGACCGGGTCTGTACCGGCTCCAAGTTCGTCAAACAGCACCAAAGAGCGGCTGTCGGCTTTTTCGAGAATCGGTACGATATTGGTCATGTGAGAGGAGAAGGTACTAAGACTCTGTTCAATACTCTGTTCATCCCCAATATCCGCATAAATTTCATCAAAAATAGCCAGTTGGGATCCCTGAAAGGCAGGGATGTGAAGTCCTGACTGTCCCATCATCTGTAAAAGCCCGGTTGTTTTCAGGGAAACCGTCTTACCGCCGGTGTTGGGACCTGTGATAATCAACAGTGTAAAATCATCACCGAGACGGATCGTGGTCGGAACTACTGTTTCGGGATTCAGAAGGGGATGGCGTCCGTCGCGGATATGGATAATCCCTTTTTCGTTAAATACAGGGCATGAACCCTTGTAGCTTGCGGAATACATTGCCTTTGCAAATATAAAATCAAGCTGGCTGAGCGCCTGCAGGTTATCTGCAAGCTGTTCGGTGTAGGCAGCCGTCTGATTGCTCAGATTGGCCAGGATCGCCTCAATTTCTTTCTGTTCTTTAATTTCCAGCTCGCGCATTTCGTTATTTAACTTAATGACAGCCATGGGCTCAATAAAGTAGGTGGAGCCGGTGGAGGACTGGTCATGTACCATACCTGAGATCTGCCCTTTGTTTTCTGCCTTGACCGGAAGACAGTAGCGGCCGTTTCGCATTGTGACAACAGCATCCTGAAGCTCGCTTTTATGAGAGGAAAGCAGGCTGTTTAACTGGGTATGGATCCGTGCATTGATGCCGCCCATGGAACGGCGGATCTGGCGCAGCGCAGGGCTTGCGTTGTCGTCGATTTCTTCTTCTGATTTAATACAGCGTTTGATCTCGTTGTTCAAGGGTGTGACCGGTTCCAGAATATCAAAATAGCCGGTCAGCGAATCCTCAGGGATTTCGTCATCCTCTCTGCCAAAGGATTTGGCTCTGGCTGCGACGGAAAGGAGGCTGCTGATGGACAGAAGCTCTCCGATTCCCAGACTGGAACCGATTTCCAGACGTTTGATGGAGGGCAGGATATTGCGGACTCCTGTAAAGGAAAGGGGGCCTCTTCGCCGGATTCGGTCAGCGGCATCGGTTGTTTCCTGAACAGCCAGCTCAATATCGGACAGCTGGTTCATGGGCTCCAGGTTCTGACAACGTTCTTTGCCCATGGGTGTGGTAGCAAAATGTGCCAGACGTTCCATGATTTTATCATATTCTAATGTTTTTAAAGCTTTTTTGTTCATATCATGAATCTCCGTAGGTTAGTAATTGAAAAAGGTATCAAATCAGGGGCAAAATACCTTTTGACCCTGATATCGTTGTATACCGATACGATAAAATGCTGATCAAAAATTGTGGGACAGGAAAAGTTTACTGATGGCTGTTATCGGTGTCTGCGGCTTGCCGGTGTCTGCGGTAAAGGCGCAAAGAACAGCGTTTTTCCTGCCAGTCAATTATACTACAGAGGCGGATTTCGCGCAATGCTTTGGAATCTGATGAAAAAAATGCTTCCCTTTGTATATAATATAATTTATAATATTCAGGGAGTTAGCAGTATTGTGAGTGATAGATGGATTACTGTTTGCTGACCGCAGGCACAGCTGCAGACAGCAGTCTTTGCGGTCAGACCAGAAACAGCAGCATGAATTGACAATATAAGGCGGGATTATTAATGAGAAAGCATTCAAAGGCAGATCACACAGAGAATGGATTTACAGAGAATTGCAAGAAAGAATCAACTTTAGAGAAAGAACAGCCGGATTTTATCCGGGAAAAGATTGTCAGGAAAAACAGTATTCGTGAAGAGATTTTGTCATTCGGAGGAAAACCGGCGCTTTGCGGAGCGATATTTGGCTTAACGGCAGCATTTATTTTTGCTGTCTTTCTTCCGTTTTTTGAGGCGTTCGGATTTGGAGATGAAAAGCCGAAGGAGACGGAGACCGCTCAGATTGAAAGCGAAACGGAGCCTGCACAGGCTGCCATGCCTCAGAATAGGCAGGAGCTGACGGAGTTTATTGCCGGGATTGTAAAGGCTGACAATACAGATGAAGAAGCATTTTACGATAGTGTCCGCCAGACTGTGGAGTCTTTGCAGAATTCCATGGTAACGGTTACTGCGCTGAAAAAGGATGTGGACTGGTTTGATGTAAGCTACGACAGCCAGTATGTACAGTCAGGGCTGCTTTTACGAAAAACTCTGAAAGCGTTTTATGTCCTCACAGGTTATACGAATATCCGTCAGGCGGATTCCATTCAGGTGGAGTTTGCAGATGGATCGACTGAGGCGGCAGAGCTTGAAGGATACGATTCGGTTTATGGTATTGCCGTGCTTTCCATCAGCCGTGATTCTTTGTCTGAGCGAACGGAAAGACAGCTGCGGACGGTACAGATCGGCAGTACGGCCCTGCTTGGGCAGGGAACCCCGGTTTTTGTAATCGGAAGCCCGAGCGGCAGTGCGGGCTCTGTTGGAATTGGCTTTGTTTCCTTTATCAATGAGCAGCTTGCACTTACAGACTGCGTGATTCGAGGGGTTCAGAGCTCCATTCAAATCAACGGAGGCGGATGCAGCTTCCTGATGGGGCTGAACGGACAGATCCTGGGAGTATTTACCAGCCAGGAACAGAACATTGCCACCGGCTATTCGCAGGCCTACAGTATTGACGATCTGGTTACTTACATCAGGCGGATTTATAGCGGGAAAAAGACGGCGGGAATCGGAATTACAGGTCAGGATATTGATCGGGACATCCGTGAGAATAATAAAATTCCATCAGGCGTTTATATTACAGATGTAAAAAAAGGCAGTGCGGCCTATAAAAACGGGGTTCAGGCCGGTGACGTACTCGGTGAGCTGAATGGCCAGGAGGTAACCTCCATGGAGGATTACGAGGCCCTGATGCTGGAACTGACTCCCGGAGAAGAAATAAAAATGGTTGTATACAGAAACAGCAAAGGCGCATATAAAAAGATGGAGTTAAACATAACACCAACAGTCCGCCAGGGCTGAAAAAAGAGGAGTGAAACTCCGCAGGTCTGTGAGGACTGAAAAAGAGGAGTGAAACTCCGCAGGTCTGTGAGGACTGAAAAAAGAGGAGTGAAACGCTCCGACAGTCTGTGAGGACTGAAAGAAGGGAGGAGACAGCGAAACGCTGTCATTTGATTATGAAATTTATAGGAAATTTACGTGAAGGCGACCGTACGGTTGATATTTATTTATGTAAACAGAAACAGACACTTCGTTCCAAAAGCGGAAAAAACTACTTTTCCATGCTGCTGCAGGACAAAACAGGTATTATTGATGCCAAAATCTGGGATTTAAGCAATGGTATCAATCATTTTGATGCGATGGATTATATTCAGGTTGAGGGTGAAGTGACCAGCTACCAGGGTTCTCTGCAGCTGAATGTACGCCGTGTGCGCGTGGCAGCGGAAAATGAATATGATCCCGCAGATTATCTGCCCTGCAGCCGCTACCCTGTCAATGACATGTACCGTGAGCTGATGCGTTACATTGACAGCCTGGAAAATGCCAAGATGAAAGCGCTGGCGCGCAGCTTTTTTGTAGATGACAAAGAACTGGCGAAGGTGTTCAGCACCCACTCGGCGGCAAAAAGCGTACATCATGGATTTGTAGGAGGACTTCTGGAACACACTCTGGGCGTTGTACGGCTTTGTGATTTTTATTGCAAACAGTATCCGATTCTGAACCGCGACCTGCTTCTGACAGCAGCGATGCTTCATGATATCGGTAAAACAAGAGAGTTATCTGCATTTCCGGAAAATGATTATACAGAAGATGGACAGCTGCTTGGACATATTGTGATCGGTGCAGAGATGGTTGGCGAGCATATCCGCAAAATCCCCGCATTTCCGGCTAAGACAGCAATCGAACTGAAGCACTGCATTCTGGCACATCACGGAGAGCTGGAATACGGTTCACCGAAAAAACCTGCAGTTATTGAGGCTGCTGCTCTGAATTTTGCAGATAATACCGATGCAAAGCTGGAAACCATGCGGGAACTGCTGGAAAATAACAACAGTGACAGTGAATGGATTGGATACAACAGACTGCTGGAGAGCAATTTTAAGAAAACCAGTCCGCTGTAATCGGGAGGACAAAAGATGGCTGATAAATTAAAACGTATTGCACCGGTTGTTAAGGATGACCTGGTTGAAGTTACGATTACGGATATGAATGAAGATGGAGAGGGCATTGGCAGAACAGAGGGCTTTGCCCTCTTTATTAAGGATGCGGTTGTGGGAGATGAGGTTCTTGCAAAGGTGATTGCGGTGAAAAAAGGCTATGGCTATGCCCGCATCATGGAGATCAAAAAGCCCTCCGACCTGCGAACCGAGCCTCGCTGCCCTGCGGCTGCTCCCTGCGGCGGCTGTCAGCTTCAGGCGATGGATTATGAGGCACAGCTGAAATTTAAAACCGGGAAGGTGAAAAATCATCTGAGCCGCATCGGTCATCTGCCTGAAGTACCGGTGTCTGACACAATCGGAATGGAGGAGCCCTGGCATTACCGCAATAAGGCTCAGTATCCCGTCAGACAGGGGAAAGACGGCAAAATCAGGATTGGCTTTTATGCGGGAAGAACTCATGCGATTATCGAGACGCCCTGCTGTCATATCGGACAGCCGGTTGATGAAGAAATTATTGAAATTATCCGAAAATGGATGCAGGATTACAAGGTTCGTGCTTATCAGGAGGAGACAAATCAGGGACTTCTGCGCCACATTATGATCCGCACCGGATATTTTACAGGAGAAATCATGGTCTGTCTGGTTATCAACAGTCCCAAACTGAAATCACCTGCTGTTTCAAAAGCGCTGGTTGAGCGGCTGCAGGCCGTAAAAGGCATGACAAGCATCTGCCTCAATATCAATACCGGTAAAACCAATGTGATTCTGGGAAAACAGATGATTCAGCTGTTCGGACCTGGTTATATCACGGATAAGATCGGAGATATTTCCTATCAGATTTCAGCACAGTCCTTCTTTCAGGTAAATCCTCTGCAGACCCGGGTGCTGTATCAGACGGCTCTTGATTTTGCAGGGCTTACCGGCAGCGAGACCGTGTGGGACCTTTACTGTGGAACCGGTACGATTTCGTTGTTCCTTGCACAGAAAGCAAAGCAGGTATATGGTGTGGAGATCATCCCCGCCGCTATTGACAATGCCCGTGTAAATGCAAAGCAGAATGGCATTGACAATGCGCAGTTTTATGTGGGAAAGGCAGAGGAGGTACTGCCCGAACTGTATGAAAAAGAAGGAATTTATGCCGATGTGATCGTGACCGACCCGCCGCGCAGAGGCTGCGAGGAGCTTGTGCTGGAAACTATGGTCCGCATGGCGCCGAAACGAATCGTTTACGTTTCCTGCAACTCTGCAACTCTGGCAAGAGATCTGGCTTATCTGACAGACCGCGGATATAAAGCCGAGAAGGTGCAGCCGGTGGACATGTTTGCGCACACGACCGGAGTTGAGGTGGTGTGCCTGCTGACCCGCAGGGAAAGTGCGGATTTTGGAATTGATCAGAAAGTAAAAGAAGAAATCTGCAATCTGGCTGAGAAGTATGGTATTGAAAAGGTAATCCTTTTTGGCTCACGGGCAAGAGGTGATTACAAACGAACAAGTGATATTGACCTTGCTGTAACAGGCGGCAGTATCAGTGAATTTGCATTAGCTGTGGATGAAGAAACAAGCACTCTTTTGGAGTATGATGTTGTAAATCTGGATGGAAGTGTACAGGAAGAATTAATGGAATCAATCAGAGCAGAAGGAAGAGTGTTGTATGAAAAAGTTTGATAATTTTTGTCGTGCACTGAATAATCTGAAGGATATTTATAAGTATGAAAAACCATATGAGAATGTAATTCTTACCGGTCTGGTTGCATTATACGAGATTTGCTTTGAACAATCGTGGAAAGCAATGAAAGAAATTCTGGAGTACAATGGTTTTGCGGAAGCTGCAACCGGATCACCGAGGCAGATATTGAAAACGGCTTATAAAGCAGGGATCATTAAGGATGAAAAGCTGTGGCTGGATGCACTGGTAAGCAGAAATAATGTGGCACATGCTTATAATCAGGCAGTCGCGCTGGATATTGTGCAGGCTGTTAAGGATAAATATTATGAAATGTTTGAGAAACTGAAGGAAGAAATCGAAAAGAATTGGAGTTAAATTATTGGAACCATCGAAACAATTGAAACCATTAAAACAACAGTAGACATTAAAACAATTGGAACCATATATTCATCAGATTCAATATTATGAGACGGATAAGATGCAGATTACACATCATTCCAATTATGTCCGTTTTATGGAAGAAGCGAGAATTGATTTTCTGAAACAGATTGGCTGGGGGTATGACCGGATGGAAGAGGAGGGGATTATCTCTCCTGTAACCGGTATCTCCTGTGATTATAAAAGAACAACTACATTTCCGGATGTGATCAGGATTGAAATTCAGGTGCTGTCCTTCAACGGAATCAGGCTGCAGCTGGGTTATACGATGACCTGTGAGGGAAATGTGGTATGCACCGCGCAGAGCGAGCATTGCTTTCTGGATGTAAACGGGCGGCCGATCAATATGAAAAGACAGTTTCCTGAATTTTATAAACAAATGAATCGATAATATCCTGTTCGGGGACGCGCTCCCGCTCTGATCGAACGCAGCGGAACTAAACTCTCGAACTGTCTTTCAGACAGTCCGGTCGTTAAGTACCGGCGTTCTCTAAGGTCCCTTTCACAGGATAGTACTGTAATTCCGCCGCTGCGATTTTGCAGCAGACAGTTTGATTGATATTTTTTTTCAGAATAGATAGTAGATATAGGTAAGATGTTTATAATTTCCAATTTCATACTTTACAAGTAGGAAAACTTGTGATAGAATCCCCTGTAACAGCTGCTAATAACAGTCCTCAGCAACAGCTGCCAGTAACAGCTGCCAGTAACAGTTGCCAGCGACAGCAAAATTGAGGAATATCATCGGTATTTTTTGCTGTGAGCGGCTCGTCAGCTATACGTGCATAATACAATCTAAGCTGATTTGCAATGCAATTCTGCCGGGGACTTATCGTATTTCAGGATAAACTGATTTCAGAAAGGGAATAAAAGGGAATAATATGAGCAGAAAAACAGTATCAGACAGAAAATTCAGATTTGAGACATTGCAGCTGCATGTGGGACAGGAGGAGGCAGATCCGGTGACGGGGGCGAGAGCGGTTCCGATTTACCAGACGTCTTCCTATGTGTTTGAGAACAGTGCGCATGCGGAGGCGAGATTTAATTTGACGGATGCGGGGAATATTTACGGAAGACTGACCAACCCGACGCAGGAGGTGTTTGAAAAGCGGATTGCTGCACTTGAAGGCGGTGTGGCGGCGCTGGCGGTTGCATCAGGGGCTGCGGCGCTTGCGTATACGTTTCAGGCGCTTGCACATGCGGGCGATCATATTGTGGCGGCAGGAAATATTTACGGCGGAACCTATAATCTGCTGGCGCATACGCTGCCTGAGTATGGGATTACAACTGATTTTGTAAATCCGTTTCATTATGACGAGGTGGAGAGCGCGATTCGGGAGAATACAAAGGCGATTCATGTAGAGACTTTGGGAAATCCGAATTCGGATGTGGTGGATATTGAAAGGCTGGCGAAAATTGCTCATGCGCATAAAATCCCGCTGGTTGTGGATAATACATTTGCCACTCCTTATCTGGTTCGCCCGATTGAATACGGTGCAGATATTGTCGTACATTCGGCTACAAAATTCATTGGCGGGCATGGAACCACGCTTGGCGGCGTGATTGTGGACAGCGGAAGATTTGACTGGGAAGCAAGCGGTAAATTTCCGTCATTAACCGAGCCAAATCCCAGCTACCATGGTATCAGTTTTACAAAAGCAGCGAAAGAGGCGGCATTTGTAACAAAAATCCGTGCGGTTCTGCTGCGTGATATGGGAGCAACGCTGTCGCCAATCCACGCATTTGTGTTTTTACAGGGATTGGAAACGCTGTCCCTGCGTGTGGAACGGCATGTGGAGAACGCTTTGAAGGTGGTGGAATATCTGAACGGTCATCCTCAGGTAGAAAAGGTTCATCATCCTTCTGTGTCAGAGGACCCTGAGCAGCAGGCGCTTTACCGGAAATACTTTCCAAACGGAGGAGGTTCTATTTTTACCTTTGAGCTGAAAGGCGATGCGCAGAAGGCGAAGGCGTTTATTGACAATCTTCAGTTGTTTTCTCTGCTTGCCAATGTTGCTGATGTGAAATCTCTGGTAATTCATCCCGCTTCTACAACGCATGCTCAGTTAAGTGAGGAGGAACTAAAGGAACAGGGAATCCGCCCGAACACCATTCGTCTCTCTGTCGGAATAGAAAATATACAGGATATTATTGAAGATCTGGATGAGGCATTTAAGAGAATATAGTAAAATAATAATGATCCAGGATAGAAAAATCCTTCGTGGCTGCATATGCACCTGCGGAGGATTTTAAATTTTCATCCGTGTATTCTTTTGTGAGTGAATAGAATGGGTCATAGCTGGAATACAATAAAAGAAAGTAAAGAGTTTAAACTCTTTTAATTAATATTTCACAAGATTCATGGAAAATTAATTCCTTTTTGCAACAAAATGTAGTAAACTAATAGATATTGAGACATACGTGGGAGATGAAAGGATCGGATACGGAGTAAAAGAGTCAGATTAGGAGAGATTGGAATGCGTAACGGAAAGACAGAAAACAAAAGAAGTAAAGAAGTGGTACGAAACACAAAAGATGCTAAGCCTGTGAGAAGGCGAAGCTTTGGAGAACAGAGTAAACGAAAAAGAGAGCGGCAGTTTTGGAATAAGATTTCAGTCTGGGTGGGAATTTTTTTGTTTCCGGCAATTTTTTTGTATTATGAGATTCTCTTTAAGCTATTTGGAGGGATTGCACCGGGCAATGCTGTTGCATTGCTGTTTTTTGTGCTGGCAGCAGGAGGTCTGGCACAGGTGATCTATCTGCTTTTGCCGGGAAGAACGCTGCGCTACCGTTATACACTGATTGTGTTGTTTATTACGGCCGTGTTGTTTATTACGGAGTGTTTTGTAGGACGGGCATTTCAGACGTTTATGACATTTGAATCTCTTCTGACAGGAGCGGGAGATGCAGCCGGAGATTTCGGAAGTACGATCGTGAGAACGGTAATTTATGGCTGGTATGTGATCCTGATTTATTTGATTCCTGTCTTACTGGTATGGCTTCTGGGAGAACGGGTGATTTTTAAAAGAAAGCCGTTGTGCAGGGCTTCTCTGCTTGTGCTGGCAGTAAGTGTGCTTTGTTTTCTGGGAGGAAATCTGGCGGCGATTTTCAGCCCTGTGTATCGTGATGGATATCAGTTTGATCTGTCTGTGCGCACGTTTGGCCTTTTTACGACTCTGCGCCTGGAAACTGCCAATGCACTGATGGGCGGACAGAATGAGGATGAATTTGTTGCTGTCGAGCCGGGAGCTGATGACAAAGACGGTCAGTCCGGGGACGGGAAACAGAGCGGAGATGACGGAAAAGCAGGACAGAACGGTGAAAGTGATGCACAGGGGAAATCTACGGAGGATTCTACTGATGAAGCTGCGCAGTCAGCCGCACAGCCGGAGGCAAAGTATGGCCTGAATGAGATGAAGATCGATTTTGCGGCTCTGGCGGCATCTGAAAAGGAATCGGTGCTGAAAAATCTGGATCTGTATCTTGATTCCCAGAAGGGAACATCACAGAATGAATATACCGGTCTGTTTAAAGGGAAGAATCTGATCATGATCTGTGCGGAGGCGTTCAGTCCTTATGCGGTAAGTGAAGAACTGACTCCTACTTTATATCGCCTCCTTCACAACGGCTTTTATTTTTCTGATTATTATCAGCCTGCATGGGGAGGAAGCACATCCACAGGTGAATACTCGATGCTGACCGGATTGATTCCGACAGCAGGAGTAAAAAGTATTCGGAAAACGGAAGGTCATAATCTGTATCTGAGCATGGGCAATCAGCTTTCCAGACTGAAATACCATTCATTTGCATACCACAATAACAGCCATACGTATTATGGGCGCAATAAGACTCACAAAAACTTCGGTTACGACGTCTTTATGGGCATGGGCAATGGCATGGAGAAGGGCGTGAAGAACTGCTGGCCTCAGAGCGATAAGGAGATGATGGACTTTACGGTTTCACAGTATATTGATAAGCAGCCTTTCAGCGTTTACTATATGACAGTTTCCGGCCATTGCGGTTATTCTCTGACCAGCAATTCCATGAGTAAAAAGAACTGGGATGCGGTACAGGGAGTGGATGCCTCCGATACCATTAAGGCATATATTGCCTCTCAGCTGGAACTGGAATATGGCATGAAAAGCCTGATCTCACAGCTGGAAAAGGCGGGGATTTTGAACGATACCGTAATCTGTATGACTTCTGATCATTATCCTTACGGACTGGAAAAAGGCGATACCTGGGGCAATGACCGCAATTATCTGCCGGAGCTGTATGGATGCAGTGCGGATGAATTTAATAAGTTTGTGCAGGATCGCAATGGCCTGGTCCTCTGGTCAGGCTGTCTGGAGAATGATCAGAAGCATATGGTTAAGGAAATCAGCGAGCCTGTTTACAGCCTTGATATCCTGCCGACGCTTTCCAATCTGTTCGGTGTGGAGTACGATTCCCGGTTATTGGTAGGACGCGACGTATTTTCAGATGCGGTTCCGCTTGTTATCTGGCCGGATTACAGCTGGAAAACAGATCAGGTTACGTACAATGCAGCCACGGGCAGTATTACAGAGGCAGAAGGCGCGGATGTCTCGGACGAATACATTAAAAAGATCAAACAGATGGTGAAAAACAGGTTTAATCTCTCAAAAGCAACTTTGAATTATGATTATTGGGATAAGGTGTTTCGGTAGAAGGAAAACCGGTTTGGTCTGATCCAGTCTGCTTTTTACTTTAATTTTACATGAAATTTACAAAAGAAGAAAGAGAACTTTATCAGTGCTTTCTATAATAAAACGGTAAAATGGTTTTTAAAAAAGTAAATAACTTTTTGAAAAAGTGAAAAAGTAAAATAGTAAGAGAAAAGCAGGAGAATGTTTATGTCTGGATGTAGTAAAGCATGTTATTTGAACAGGGAACTTTCATGGCTGAAGTTTAATGGCCGTGTGTTGGAGGAAGCTGCGGATGAAACGATTCCTTTTTGTGAAAGGTTATCATTTTTATCCATTTTTCAGTCAAATCTGGATGAATTTTTTATGGTGAGAGTGGGTTCACTCCATGATATGATGTTTTTGAAAAAGGAAGTCCGGGATAATAAGACGAATCTGACAGCCCGTCAGCAGCTGGATGCAATTTTGCCTGAGGTAAAGAAGATGACGGTTGAAAAAGACCGGATCTATGAGGAACTGATGGCGCAGCTGGGAGAAAAAGGAGTTCAGCTGTTAAAGTTTTCTTCTCTGGATGAAAAGGAAAGCAGTTATCTGGCGAGATACTTTGAACAGGAGATTAAACCGCTTTTATCCACGATTATTGTGGGCAGAAAGCAGCCGTTTCCTTTTTTGAATAATAAGGCAATTTATGCGGTTGCCGTGCTGGAAACAAAGAGCGACAAGGGTAAGATTGGCATTATTCCCTGCAATACAGGTGTTTTTGATCGTTTGATCGCAATTCCGGGAAGACCCGGCTGCTATATGCTGGCAGAGGAACTGATTCTTCATTTTCTGCCGGATGTATTTGCGAAATATAAGGTAGTGGAAAAATCACTGATCCGTATCACCAGAAATGCGGATATTGATGCGGATAGTATTTATGACGAAGATCTGGATTACAGAGAACATATGGAGGATGTAATCCGTCAGCGGCGCAAGCTTTGTCCTGTACGTATGGAAATGACAAGAGATTTGGACAGCGATATTGTAAACAGGCTCAGGGGAATTTTAGAATTAGAAAAACATCAGGTTTATTCCAGCCGTTCACCACTTGATATGTCATTTTTATTTGCCATTCAGGATCTGCTTCGAGGCAAATCAGAACTTTTTTATCAGAAGAGAGTACCGCAGTATTCAGCTGAGATCAGTTCAGAGCGCCCGATGATCGATCAGGTGCTGGAGAAAGATCTTCTTCTTTCCTATCCTTATGAAAATATAAAATCCTTCCTCAGAATGCTGCGGGAGGCAGCAAATGATCCGTCCGTTGTTTCAATTAAGATGACGCTTTATCGTCTGGCAAGTCACAGCAAGGTAGTGGAAGCTCTGGTGGAAGCAGCGGAAAACGGCAAACAGGTGGATGTTCTGGTAGAACTGAAGGCGCGTTTTGATGAAGAGAATAATATTGCCTGGTCACATTATCTCGAGGATGCAGGCTGCCATGTCATCTACGGTCTGGATGGACTGAAAGTACATTCCAAGCTCTGCCTGATCACGCGGAAAAATGAAGGACATATTGAATATATTACACAGATTGGAACCGGAAACTATAATGAAAAAACCTCCCGTCTTTACACAGACCTGTCGCTGATTACAGCAGATCAGGCAATCGGTATGGAAGCAGCCAATGTATTCCAGGCGCTTTCTCTGGGCGAAACGGTTGAATACACGGAACATCTGATGGTAGCTCCGAAGTGTCTGCAGAATAAGGTCATCGATCTGATCAACCGTGAAATCCAGTGTGCAAAATCAGGCGAAGAGGCATACATAGGGATTAAGATCAATTCTCTTACCGATAAAAAGATTATTGATAAGCTGATCGAAGCTTCTCAGGCAGGCGTAAAGATCGAAATGGTCATCCGCGGAATCTGCTGTCTTCAGTCAGGAATAGACGGTGTTACAGATAATATCCGCATTATCAGTATTGTAGGACGTTATCTTGAACATTCCCGTATTTATATTTTCGGCAAAGGAGAACGCGAACGCATCTATATCGCTTCCGCTGATTTTATGACCCGAAACACCTTGCGCCGTGTGGAAGTGGCAGCACCGATTTATGATGGTCATTTGAAGCTGCGGATTAAAGAGATGTTTGGCTTTATGTTAAGTGATAATGTGAAAGCAAGAGAACAGCAGCCGGATGGAAGCTACAAAAAAGTGAAAGGCGGCGATACACCGCTTAACTCACAGGAATTATTCTTTGAAATGGCTTATAAGGCGGCAGAAGGAAAGTAGGATGATGTGCTGTTCAGGATTTCCTGGACAGTAGGGGTGTCCAGGGGACGCAAGCCGGATATGATACGAAGTCTGCAAGGGGTTAAGTGTACTGTGTCACTCATAATTAGCATAATCCTTTGGATATTTTTCTATTGGACTGCGTTAACTTCAATCGGCGATGCAACCGCATCGCCTCTTTCAGTTGCCTTGCCAATAAAAAAATCTCCTGCAGGCTTATACTAACCATGAGTGATACAGTGCACTAAGGGGTGCTTCGCACCAATACGCCCCTTGCAGACTTGTATCATATCCGGCTTGCTGGTTTTTTTGAGATTTTCTGTCATGAAACGCTGAACAGTTTTGGGGGATGGCGATTAAAAGTTTCTGGGGATTAAGAATCTTTCGAAATTAAAAATCTCTGGTGATGTTTTTGAGCCATTTGTAGCTTTTATAGTGTTTGTAGACAAAGGGCAGTTTTACAAATTCATCGAGGCAGAGCAGGAAGTAAACCCACATGGGCGGTAGTTTGAGTACGAAGGCGCTGAAAAAGCCCAGAGGTACGGAAAAAGCCCACATATCGATCAGGTCGCAGATGAATCCCCATTGAGAATCGCCGCCGGAGCGGAAAATGCCGCAGATGAAGGTGGAGTTCATTGCCTGTCCCATAATATAATACATGTTGATGAAGAGCATGATCTGCAGATAGTCATATGCGACCGGCGTCAGATCAGCCATTGACAGGAAAAACGGGCGTAGCAGGAAGATCAGAAGTCCGCCTACGATGCCGCTGAAAAATGTGACTTTGCAGAAGCGGGAAGCGTCTCCTTTTACCAGTTCTGTTTTTCCCTGTCCGATGGATTTGCCAAGCAGAATCGCACCGGCGTCAGCGATACCGAAGCAGGCAACGGTTCCCAGATTTCGGGCGACAATAACAACTGCGTTGGCAGCTACAACATCACTTCCAAGATGTCCCATAATAACAGAGTAAGTAGAGAACGCCAGTCCCCACGAAACCTGATTGGCAAATGCAGGAAGCGAGTAGTGGATAAAATCTTTAAAAAGCAGCGTATTTTTCTCCCACAGCAGGTGAGGACGCAGGCGAATCGTGCGGAAAAAGCAGGCGTCCACCAGACAGATAAGAAGTTCTATTCCGCGGGCAATACTGGTCGCCAGCGCAACTCCGGCAATTCCCATCTTCGGCAGTCCAAACCAGCCAAAAATAAATACAGCATTTAATATGATATTCAGGCACAGTGCAGAACCATTGGTAATGGTAGCGAAAATAACTCTTTCGATTGTTCGCATTGTGCAGAGATAGACCTGGGAAACTCCCATAAATAAGTAAGAAAAGCTTGCTACCCGAAGATATTTGATTCCGGTTGCAATCAGCATTTCGTCTGATGTGAAAATCCTCATCAAAAAGCCGGGTGTGAAAAATGCCAGTACAAAAAATAAAGTAGATGCTGCGATGGAAATACGAAGTCCGATTCCCATGATCTGTTCAATTGTCCGGGTATCGCGTTTACCCCAATATTGTGCTGACAGCATAATGATACCGGAAGTCAGTCCTACAAAAATCAGGTTCAGAATAAAAAAGACCTGACCTGCAAGAGAACCGGCTGCCAGAGCATCCTGATTGATCAATCCCATCATGATAACATCCGCCGAGCTGACGGCAGTGATAATAAGGTTTTGCAGTACGATAGGGCCTGCAAGCCGCAGCATATCTCTGTAAAAGGTAGAGCGGATTTTCGGGGAAGAAAGGTTTGCAGAAATTCCGGAGGAAGCTGCAGAATGTTTTGTTTGACTCATAATAAATCTCCTGATCTTTTTTGATAACGGTTCAGTTAAGCAAAGCGTGTATTAGGCGAAATATGCGTCGTACAAAGCGCGTATTCGGCAAAACATGCGTCATGCAAAGCGTGCATTAGGCAAATCGTGTATTATGCAGATATGACGCTGTATTTGTCTGAACAAAATCAGTATAAATCAAAATCCTGAAAAAAACATAGGAAAATCTGAGCAAAAAATATGATTTTGTGACTTTTTCGCCGGACTTTCCCTGCATTGCCCATAAAAACATTTTGTGGTAAACTACATTCAGAAAAGCTGGCGAGAAAAGCTGTGTTGAGAAAAACAGGTGAGATGAGAGGTGATAAGGCGGTGCGTTGTAATTTATGTCCTCGCAGATGTGGTGCGAGGAGAGATCAGGGAGAACTGGGGATTTGCAGAAGTCCGTGGGAGATTACGGCTGCGAGAGCAGCGCTTCATATGTGGGAGGAACCTGTGATTTCAGGAGTTTCAGGGTCGGGAACTGTATTTTTTTCCGGCTGTGCACTGGGATGCGTATTTTGTCAGAATCAGATGATTGCATCGGGAGAAACGGCGAGAAAAATCAGCAGTGAAAAGCTGACGGAGCTTTTTTTCATGCTTCAGGACAAAGGCGCTCATAACATCAATCTGGTAACAGGGAGCCACTATGTCCCTCAAATTGTAAAAGCGCTGGAACGCGCCAAAAATCAGGGGCTTACGATTCCTGTTGTGTATAATACGGGAAGCTACGAAAAGGTTTCTGTTTTGAAAATGTTAGATGGTCTGGTGGATATTTATCTGCCGGATTTAAAATATAAAAACAGTGAACTGGCGGCGCGTTATGCCAATGCCCCCGACTATTTTCAGTACGCCTCAAAAGCTATTGAAGAAATGGTCAGACAGGTGGGAAATCCCGTTCTGGAGCCTGTACCGGATAAAAAAACGGATATAACGTCAGGTATAACGTCAGATATGGATGCGGATGAAACGGAAGGAATGCTGATGAAAAAAGGTGTGGTCGTCCGCCATCTGATGCTGCCGGGGCAGCTTGCGGATTCAAAGGAAATCATCCGATATTTATACGAAAGCTTTGGAAATCGGATTTATATCAGTATAATGAACCAGTATACGCCCTGCAATGAACTGCCGGGATATCCGGAGCTGAACCGAAAGGTTTCGGAAGAGGAGTATGATACTTTGATTGATTATGCGATTGAGCTGGGAGTAGAACAGGGGTTTATTCAGGAAGGTGAAACTGCAGAGGAAAGCTTTATACCGGCATTTGATTATGAAGGAATTGACGAAGTCTGATTAAGAAAGGAATGTGGGTAAGTGGAAAAAAGAGGAGATTATAAGCTTTTTTATGATAAAATTTCATCACCTCTTCGCAGATATCCTGCGGGAATAAGGTTTTTAAACCGTCTGAATACGGTTCTGACCGGATTTGTTTATGTTGCATATCCGGCCTTTGTGCTGTACCTGTTTGGAAGCGGGGATAAACGATGGCTGAAGGTGACGGCAGTTCCGGCCGTTTTCTTTGTACTGCTGTCCGTTCTCAGAAGAGGGGTAAACCGTCCGCGGCCTTATGAAAGCTGGGAGATCACTCCTTTGATCAGGAAAGATACAAAAGGAAAATCCATGCCCAGCCGACATGTATTCTCCGCAGCAATCATATCTATGGCATTTTACAGCATCTGGCCGCCAGCGGGTATTTTTCTGCTGCTCTGGAGCTGCCTTCTGGCTGCTGTTCGTGTGCTGGGCGGCGTTCATTATCCTTCAGATGTACTGGCCGGTCTGCTGATCGGGGTGGGAACCGGGCTTCTGATGCTTACGCTATAGTCAAAACTGCTTTATACCGTGTTTTTTCAGGAGCTGTTTTAAGCGCGGCGCGGTAAACCAGGCGCAGAGACCGGTGAAAAGTCCGGTCAGAACACCGCTGATCATCAGCATGGGAAGATACAGCAGAATACTCAGGCTTCCGGTCAGTACGATAGCGACAAAAATCTGTCCGATATTATGCGCAATCGCACCGAAAATGCTGGTGATAAAAATATATTGTTTTTTCAGCAGCCGGTTTAAAAATGCCATTACGATGAAACAGAGCAGGCCGCCGCACAGACTGTACATAAAAGACATCAGCTGCCCTGCACAGATGCTTCCCAGAAGAATGCGGACAAACAGTACCAGCAGAGCATCCCTCTCATTGAAGCATGTCAGCAGTATCAATGTGATAATATTGGCAAGTCCAAGCTTGATACCGGGAAGCGGCGCCAGCGGCGGAAGCATGGATTCGATTACAAAAATGGTCAGCGCAATCGTCGAAAACATGGCAAGAATAACCATTTTCTGAATATTTGTTTTTTTCATCTGTTTCAAATTCCTTTCCTGTAAAAACCGCAGTAAAATGCAGCAGCTCAAGACGTCAGTAGACAACTCCATCCGGCTGACTGCTGTTTTTTGCCTCTATAACCTTGATGATCAGTTTATTCGGAAGACATGTAACAGGAACACCCGGCGAATGGATAAATCCCATGTGAATGCACAATCCATCAGGGCAGCTGGCGTCAACGATACCAATCTCGCCCGGCCGGACTTCGATTACATTATAAACGTCATGTTCCCCCTTAACCGTAAAGGAATAGTTTTCTGTCACCATATCCAGATGAATCGTTTTAACCAGTTCACCATCCTGATAAATCTCCGCGACCGATCCGCTTTTTTCACATGTATTCAAAAGCCAGAAAGCCCCCAAACTGACAATCAGAATAATAAAAATCAATGCGCTTAAGAATAATGCAAGCTTGTTTTGCAACAGTTTTTTCAATTTAAATCCCTCCATGAGTCAAAAATCTTCATGAGTCAAAAAATATTCATAAGAGTAATGTTAACACGGCAAAAAAACGGAGTCAAGTCTGGGGGCGCTGGTTTTTGCGGGGTTTATGGGAGAGCTGGTT
>JAUNPP010000200.1 GCA_030536685.1 Lachnospiraceae bacterium | reverse complement strand
CTAGATCATTGAAAAAGCTAAATCATTGAGAAAGCGGCATAAAACAGCCCCCATAATACGGCGCAAGCTGTATAAAATCCTCCGGAAGCGGCAGAACTTTCGGAGGATTTTTAAATTTCTTTTTCGCTTGCATTATTAATGGTTCGGATATAATATAAAAGGAATACGAGGAGGTGCTGCCATGGGTTATTTTGAAGATGCGTTACAGAATTTTGTGCAGGATTTCCAGTATGGCGGTGCGATTCGTCATCTGGTAGATCGAGGCTACACAGCAGATCGGATCATCCGCTCTGGTGAAATCCGTCTTCCCCGTGAGAAAATCGAAAAAATCGTAGAACAGTATTTACTGGAAAAGGAAAAAAAGGAGAAAAAAGCAACTGATGAATGAAGAAAGTATGGTAAAAGAAATCAATATTGCCCTGCTGGGACTTGGAACGGTGGGAATGGGCGTTTACAAGCTGGTGCAGCGCAGAAAGAACCAGCTGCCGAAAAAGCTTGGCTGCAGTGTTAAAGTGAAACGGATCCTGGTGCGCAATGCTTCCAAAATCAGGGACGGAGTCGATAATGATCTGATTACAGACAGCTGGGATGATATTTTGTCCGATGACAGTATCGATATCGTGGTGGAAGTGATGGGCGGACTGGAGCCTGCGGGAACCTATATCAAACAGGCTCTGGATGCAGGCAAAAACGTGGTGACAGCCAACAAGGATCTGATTGCCGTGGAGGGACACGAGCTTTTGGTTCGCGCGGCAGAACAGAAATGCGATCTGCTGTATGAGGCTTCCGTGGGCGGAGGAATTCCGGTTCTGCGCCCCCTGAAGCAATGTCTGGCCGGCAATGCGATCGATACCGTTCTTGGTATTGTCAATGGCACTACAAATTATATTCTGACCCGTATGACAGAGGATGGAATGGAATTTGACGAAGCGCTGGCAAAGGCAACGGATCTGGGATATGCAGAGGCTGACCCTACCGCTGATATTGAAGGACTGGATGCAGGCCGCAAGCTGGCTATTATGGCCTCTATTGCGTTTAATTCCGTTGTTACCTTTGAAAATGTACATACGGAGGGAATCACACGTATTACTTCTACCGATATCCGTTATGCAGATGCGATGGATTGTGTCATCAAGCTTCTGGCTGTAGGAAAAGAGGAAGACGGTCAGATTTCAGTGAATGTATATCCTATGCTTGTTCCGAAAAATCATCCGATGGCAAGTGTAAATGACTCCTTTAACGCTGTTTTTGTGCATGGAGACGCTGTAGATGATGCAATGTTCTATGGAAGAGGCGCAGGAGAACTTCCGACAGCCAGTGCGGTTATGGGAGATATTATTGACATTTCCAGAAATCTGCTGCAGAATTGTACCGGTCGCGTAGGCTGCACCTGCTACCGGAATCTGCCCATCAAACCGCTGGGAGAAGTGAAAAACTGCTATTTCTTCCGGCTGCAGGTAGAAGATAAGCCGGGAACACTGGCTTCTATTTCCAGCGTATTTTCGCAGCATAATGTAAGTATTAAGCAGGTGATTCAGAAGCCGGCGAAAAAACATGGCAGCGAGCTGGTTGTAGTAACCGATTTTGTAAAGGAAAAAGACTTTACAAAAACACTGGAAGCGCTGAAGCACATGTCTATGGTATATGAAATTTCCAGCGTGATCCGGGTTTATGCATAGTATCGCAGCAGAGAAAAGCTGCGGTACAATACACATACAGGAGGAAAAATGAGATGCTACTTTTAACAACGGAGACGGAAGGACTGACCGGCCAGGTTGAGGCTTTAAAGGATGCGGCTCAGACCGCAGAAACAGTCAGCAAAAAGCTGATTACCTTTGATTTTGAATCTATGATACCGCATATTCTGAATTTCGGTATTAAGGTGCTGGTCATTCTTTTAATCTGGTTTATTGGAAAGAAACTGACAAAGCTGGTACTGCATTTGTTTGAGAAGACAGCTAACTATAACAATTTTGATATCAGCGTAACCAAATTTCTGATGATCCTGATTCAATGGGGTATGTATTTTATTATCGTATGTACCATTTTGAATTATCTGAATATTGGTACCACATCGCTGGTTGCAGTGCTTGGTTCAGCCGGTCTGGCAATCGGTCTGGCTTTACAGGGAAGCCTGGCAAATTTTGCAGGAAGCGTTGTGCTGCTGGTTATGAAGCCTTTTCGCATCGGTGATTATATCATTACCTCAGCGGGAGAAGGCACGGTAAAGCTGATCGGTCTGATCTATACAACGTTGGTTACAGTTGATGGCCGCGAGGTTCATATTCCGAATGGAACAATGGCTAATTCCAATATTACCAACGTATCTGCCAGCCCGACCAGAGGCGTCAGCGTAAAAGTGGGAATCTCTTACAATTCAGATTTAAAGAAGGCAAAAGAACTGATTGAAAAAACCATGCGCGAATGTGAATATGTTCTGCCGGATTCGGAATTTCGGGTTTTTGTCTCAAATCTGGGTGCAAGCAGTGTGGATCTGGAAGGAAGATGCAGCGTCGCTACAGAAAATTACTGGCCTGCAACCTGGTATCTGACAGAACAGATCAAGCTGATCTTTGACGCAGACAATATTGAAATACCATTTTCACAGCTGGATGTTCATGTGAAACAGTAAAACAGATAATGTAAAAGGAGAAAAATTGTAAAAGGAGAGGAAGAGACTGATATGAGAAGTTACAGATTATATGAAAATATGGACCCTGAAGCAGATATTTCAGGAGAAGATTTTGATCTGGTTTCTCAGCTGAATGAGAACATGAAGCTTGACCGGATTTTTGAGGTGGTTAAGGAGTATATCATTCAGAAAGGTGTGGGAAATTGCAGAAGCATCGTTTTTATTCAGGATTATGAAGAAGAGCTTTGTATGAGAAATTATTATGATATGATGATTATCATGAAAAATTTACTGATTAATGCAATTCAGGCCGGTGCCGCTGAAATCAAGGTAGAAACTGTAGTAAAAGAGGGAGAACTGGTCATCACGGTTTCAGATGACGGAAAAGGAATCGACCCGCAGGACAAGCCCTATATTTTTACGCCCCGTTTTTCTACAAAAGAAATGAAGCCGGATAAAGATGCCGGTCTCGGACTTTATAATGTGCGCAAAGCAATTATTAACAGTAAGGGGAAATTCGAAATTGACAGTACGCCCGGTAAAGGAACGACTTGTGTGGTACGTTTTCCCCTGAAAGAGGTTCTTGCATAACATCCTGCCGAATGGTATTTTACGCCGAAGGGCATTGTGGATTGCATAGAAAAAGTTGATTCGACAAAAAATAAATCTATTTGTATAATTGGTTATTTTTTTTACTTTCAAAACATTTTGAATACTTATATAATCTTTTCGCATTTGAAAATTTAAGATATGCTTACGGGCGTTGAGCCTACGGAAGAGGCAGAATAGTGCCATCTCAGGGCAGTACGAAATTTCAGAAAAGAAAGGGTATAAGAATGACTTCAAGAACAATTTGTGTAGGAAACAACGTAACCGATATTTCAATGACAAGCGCACAGTTCGTGCAGAAAGCATGTGAATTTGAGAGTTCAGTTCTGGTTGAAGTAGGTAAAAAAACATACATCAACGGTAAAAGTCTTATGGGAATGCTTTCATTAAATATGTACAATGGAATGGAATTACATATTATATCTGAAGGTGCTGATGAAGAAAAAGCAGTAGAAAGCCTCAAAACTCTGATCAATGGAGTTTGTGCATAAAATTTCTTGATTTCTGTGATGAACGATAAAAATATTAAATATTAATTATTAAT
>JAUNPP010000199.1 GCA_030536685.1 Lachnospiraceae bacterium | reverse complement strand
TTATTTCTGAATTTTTTAGCTGTTTTCTGAGTTTTTCATCTGTTTTCGGGTTTTTACAGCCATTCTTTTATCTGCTTATATACGCCTTTTCCATCCAGCTCGTATTTTTCCAGAAGCTTCACTGCCGGGCCTGATTCGCCAAAAACATCATTGACGCCAATTCTTTTTATCGGAACAGGCGCTTTTTCGGAAAGGAGCTCGCAGACAGCGCCTCCGAGGCCTCCGATAATGGAATGCTCTTCCACAGTAACAATACGGCCTGTTTCTTTTGCTGCCTGAAAAACCAGCTCTTCATCCAGAGGCTTGATCGTATGGATGTTGATTACCCGGGCGCAGATTCCGTCTGCTTCCAGCATTTCGGCGGCTTCCAGAACGCTGGATACGCAAAGTCCGGTCGCTATGATCGTCAGGTCGCTGCCCTGTTTCAGAGTAACGCCCTTCCCAATCTCAAATCGATACGATTCGTTGTCATTGATAACCGGAACAGCCAGTCTGCCCAGACGCAGATAAACCGGGCCTTCATATGCTGCCGCTGCTTTTACAGCCGCCCTTGCCTCCACATCATCTGCCGGGTTCAGAACAACCATCCCCGGAATTGTACGCATCAGAGCAATATCTTCATTACACTGGTGTGTCGCACCGTCTTCTCCTACAGAAATGCCCGCATGAGTTGCCGCAATTTTAACATTCAGATGGGGATATCCTACTGAATTGCGAACCTGTTCAAAAGCACGTCCTGCTGCAAACATGGCAAATGTGCTGGCAAACGGAATTTTTCCTGCTGCTGCCAGACCTGCCGCAATTCCTATCATATTACATTCTGCAATCCCGCAGTCAATATGTCTTTCGGGATATACTTTTTTAAACACGCCTGTCTTTGTCGCTGCTGCCAGATCGGCATCCAGAACAACCAGCTCCTCACAGACGGCTCCCAGCTCAACCAGAGCATTTCCATAACTGTCACGGGTTGCGATTTTCTTTACTTCTGACATCATGCTTCACCTGCTTTCGTAAGTTTTTCCATAGCATCCGCAAGCTCCTTCACGGCAATTTCGTATTCGGCGTCATCAGGAGCTTTTCCATGCCATCCAACCTGATTTTCCATAAAAGAGATACCTTTTCCTTTTACCGTTTTCATAATAACAGCAACCGGCTTTCCTTTTACCGTCTTTGCTTCGGCAAAAGCTGCTCGCAGCTGCTCCATATCATTTCCATCCGCTACATTGATCACATGAAAATGAAAGGCTTCAAATTTTTTATCGATTGGATAAGGAGAACAAACCTCTTCAATCGTACCATCGATCTGCAGGTTGTTATTATCCACAATAACGATCAGATTATCCAGCTTTCTTGCGCCGGCAAACATAGCCGCCTCCCAAACCTGTCCTTCCTGGATCTCGCCATCTCCAAGAAGCGTGTACACACGATAAGAGTCGTTGCTAAGCTTTGCTGAAAGCGCCATGCCTGCTGCGGCAGAAATCCCCTGTCCCAGAGAACCGCTGGACATATCGATACCCGGAGTGTGAGCGATACAGGGATGTCCCTGCAGATGAGAACCGATATGGCGCAGGGTCTGCAAATCTTCTGTCGGAAAATATCCCCGGTGCGCCAGGGCGGAGTACAGTCCCGGCGCCGTATGTCCCTTTGACAGTACAAAACGGTCTCTGTCTTTCATTTTAGGATCTTCAGGATCAATATTCATCTCTTCAAAATACAAATATGTAAATAAATCTGCTGCTGATAAAGAACCGCCCGGATGACCGGCCTTTGCGCTGTGTACGCCGTCAATAATGCCTTTTCGCACTTTTACAGCCATTTTCTGTAATTCTAATATCGTCATTCCTGTTACCTCTTTTACTTTCCTGTCTGTTGCCTCTTTTGCTTTCCTGCCTGTTGCCTTTTTTGCTTTCTTACTGTCCGTAATATGCATTTTCACCGTGTTTGCGGAAAAAATGTTTATCACGGATGCTGTCCGGCGCTGCATTTACGTGATGATTGATCAGCTCTGTTTTCGTTGCCATTTTCGCAACCTCTTCCAGAACAACTGCGTTGTGAACCGCTTCCGCCGCATCCTTTCCCCATGCAAACGGGCCGTGGTTCGCGCAGAGAACAGCAGGCGTATGCATCGGATTCAGTCCCAGCTTTTCAAATGTTTCAATAATCACCAGACCTGTATTTTTCTCATAATCGCCTTCAATTTCTTCCGGTGTCAGGCTTCTTGCACAGGGAATCGTACCGTAAAAATAATCTGCATGCGTAGTTCCGTAAAGCAAAATGCTGCGGCAGGCCTGCGCCCAGGCAGTTGCCTCCGGTGAATGGGTATGAACGATACCACCCATTTCAGGATATTTTTTGTATAACTCAATATGAGTTGCCGTATCAGAAGAAGGCTTGTACCTTCCTTCAATTTTATTTCCTTCAAGATCCATCACAACCATATCTTCCGGTTTCATCACATCATAATCCACACCGCTGGGTTTGATCACAAAATAACCGGTTTCACGATCGATCGCGCTGACATTTCCCCAGGTATACGTAACCATTTTACGTTTAGGAAGCTCCATATTCGCTTCATATACCAGTTTTTTTAATTCTTCTAACATAATCTCTCCTCCTGTCCGCAGTTTTTCATCCGCTGATCTGCTTTATCCTTCAGTCTGCTTTATCCGACATCACGATTTATTTTTCAATAGTGTAATAAGCTACCTCATCGATTTCACGATTGGCTGCAATGATAACATCTTTTCCATGATTCTGAATCACCATACAGTTGGCGGAACCGCAATTTTCATCAATTACCTGTGCTTCATATGCATGAGTCTCCTGATTCCAGGTAAATACCATCAGATTGCGTTTGCCTTTCCGGTGTCCGACAATAAATGCCGGGCTTCCCAAAAGTGTGCCGCCATAGATTGCATGCAGGAAATCTGCTTTTTCTTCGAATTCATAAACGCCTTCATATCTGCCATTTTTCTTCTTATAAATTGTAATGGTATCGCCGTGGAAGGGGGAAAGCACAAGCATTTCCTTTTCGCCGTCGCCGTCCATATCCACCATTGCCGCATCACTGGCAGGCGTATCTAACAGCTGCTCTTCCTTCCATTCTCCGTCAGCGGTTTCAGGCGGATAGAACTGAAATACACCGTTATCGGCGGAAATCAGAGCAGTTTCCACATTGTTTTCCACAATTCTGTAATAACCGTGGTTTTTCAGCATATTTTCTTTGATTATCGTGAGTTTTAACTGGTTTTCTTCATTGAAAGCACTAAGATCATCCGGAAGAACTGCCGCATAAACCTTACCGGGTGCGGACCAGTCATCCTTATACTCATGACCGGATTTCAGCGCACAGGCGATCAGATAATTCACGCCGTTTCTTCTTAAAATATCAAAACGATGCACATGAGGCAGATTGACCAGTGTGCGAACTTCCCAGTTTCCCTTTTCGACAGGAGTCACAATAACGATCTTTGCTTCTTTTGAATCATTCGGGGAGTAGAATTTATGAGTAGCCAGAAACTGACCGTTGCTGCCGGGGATCTGTACCATACTCATTACACCGCCGGGCTGCTCCCAGACGGTATCTACCTGATTTCCATCCAGATCAAATAGAAGGCAGCGGTCTGTTTTTTCTGCTGCTACCAGAAAATAATCCTGGTCATTATAATGAAGCGGTGCACAGGAATAACACTTTGTAAGATTTGAAATAACTTTCTTTTCAACTTTCATATCAATTTACCTCTTCAGCTTTCTCTGATTTCCAGATTTCATGCTTTTACAATTTTTTATTTGTTTATTTTCTTTTACAGCCTCTTACCTCTTCATTTACATATTCTT
>JAUNPP010000198.1 GCA_030536685.1 Lachnospiraceae bacterium | reverse complement strand
GATTCGAAGAATGCTATCAGAAAATACCGGATCCGAAAAATATTATCAGAAAACACCGGATCTGAGAAACGATATCAAGAATATACTGAAAAGGTGGTACCGGATATGGATATGGCAGATATTGCCCGTATTAATGAATTATATAAAAAAATGAAAGAAACTGGTCTGACTCCTGAGGAAAAGGAAGAACAGGCCAGATTGCGGGGCGAGTACATTCAGGCCGTGCGCAGAAATATGCGCTGTCAGCTGGAGTCGATTAAAATCCAGAACCCTGACGGAAGCCTGACAGATGTAAAGGAACGCCACGATAAAAAATATGGCCGGGGAGGCAAAAAGCCTCAGGCCTGAGGAGGTATTTTTATGCAGGAAAAAAAAGAAGTCAGAAAGATGATCAAACAGTTCAGAGATGCGGCAACTGATGCGGAGGTTGCAGCAATGAGCAGTAAAGCAGCAGACTTTATTGTATCGATCCCTGAATATCAGAAGGCAGAATGTGTTTATGCCTACATTGATTATAACCATGAAGTTATGACCGATGAGATCATTTCCCGCGCATGGGAAGCTGGCAAACGTGTAGCAGTGCCCAAGGTTGTCGGAAAAGACCTGATCTGGTACTATATTACCAAATTTGAGGATGTGGAATCCGGTTATATGGGAATCCGCGAACCGAAAACGACTCTGCCTGAAGCACACGAAACAGACGCATTCTTTGTAATGCCCGGTGTTGCATTCGACAAAGGCCATCACAGAGTTGGCTACGGCGGCGGTTTCTATGACAGATATCTGGAAAAACCGAATACACATTACAAGGCAGCTCTGGCATTTGAATTCCAGATTCTGGATGCCGTTCCGTTTGAAGCACATGACATTCTTCCGGATGCCATCGTATCAGAAAAAGCGATTTATTAATGATTGCCGGCTGTATGAAATGTGATTTGGAATGGTGTTTCATACAGCTGTAATGATTAAAGAGAGGTGTGTAAACTGTGGTTGATTTAATTGAAATGGGGCAGGCTGCAAGAAAGGCAGCCCGGGTTTTAAATACACTGGGAGTAGCAGAGAAAAACAGAGGCCTGAAAGCAGCAGCAGATGCTCTGATCGCTGGTGAAGAACTGCTGATCCGGGAAAATGCAAAGGATATGGAAGCGGGACGTGCTAAAAACATGTCGCAGGGACTTTTAGACCGGCTGCTTCTGACGCATGACCGTGTTGTGGGCATGGCAGAGGGACTTTTGCAGATTATTGCACTGGAAGATCCGGTTGGAGAGGTGCTTTCCATGAAAAAGCGTCCGAATGGTCTTTTGATCGGAAAAAAACGGGTTCCTTTCGGTGTAATCGGTATTATCTACGAATCAAGACCGAATGTAACGGCGGATGCCTTTGGCCTTTGCTTTAAAACAGGAAATGCAGTAATCTTAAAGGGCGGAAGTGATGCGATTCATTCCAATATGGCGATTGCATCGGTTATCCGGAAAGCTTTGAAGGAAGCGGGACTTCCGGAGGATGCCATTACGCTGGTAAGCGACACCAGCCGGGAGACAGCCACAGCTATGATGAAACTGAATGGTTATATCGATGTGCTGATTCCAAGAGGCGGAGCCGGTCTGATTCGCAGTGTGGTACAGAACAGTACCGTACCTGTTATTGAAACCGGAACCGGAAACTGCCATATTTATGTAGATGAAAGCGCAGATCTGGATATGGCGCTCAGAATTATCGTGAATGCCAAAACTCAGCGGGTAGGGGTTTGCAATGCCTGCGAATCGATTGTACTGCATGAAGCGGTTCTGGATGCATTTACGAAGAAACTGGCAGATGCATTAAAAGAACATCAGGTGGAAATGCGGGGCGATGCACCGGTATGTGAGCGCGCAGAAGCAATTCTCCCGGCTTCCGAGGAAGACTGGGGAAGAGAATATCTCGACTATATTGTTTCAATTCGCACGGTTTCCGGTATTGATGAGGCCATTGAACATATTAACCGGTATAATACCGGTCATTCCGAGGCGATTATTACAAAAGATTACGCAAACGCACAGAAATTCCTGGATGAAGTGGATGCAGCAGCGGTTTATGTCAATGCTTCCACCCGATTCACAGATGGCGGTGAATTCGGCTTCGGTGCGGAAATCGGCATCAGTACTCAGAAGCTTCACGCAAGAGGGCCGATGGGACTGACAGAACTGACTACAACAAAGTATATTATTTACGGAGACGGACAGATTCGTTAAATAAAATAGTTCCCGGTGACAGAAACTTCTGTTTTCTGCTGCCGGGATTTAAAAAGAAATGGGAGAATATTTGTTTGAAGAAGATTATGGATATGCAGGCTGCAGGTAATCTGATCGCAGATTACCCCGGTATTCCGCTTGGGGAACCGGAAAGACAGCTGGCGTTTATGGATAAATGTCGTGAACTGGTAAAACAGAAGGAAGAAGCGGCGGGCCGACCGATGACGGCTGCTGTCATTAATTTTGGATGTCAGATGAATGCAAGAGATGCAGAAAAGCTGCGCGGCATTCTGAAGAAGATCGGATATATCATAACAGAGGAAGAAACAGCGGATTTTGTGCTTTACAATACCTGCACAGTCCGCGATAATGCAAACCAGAAGGTTTACGGCCGTCTGGGATATCAGAAAAGCTTTAAAAAACAGAATCCGGAGATGACGGTAGCGCTCTGCGGCTGCATGATGCAGGAACCGGAGGTTATTGAAAAAATCAAAAAAAGCTATCGCTTTGTGGATATTATTTTCGGTACCCACAATGTATATAAGCTGGCAGAGCTGCTGTATGCCCACCTGACCAGCAAAAGCATGATCATTGATATCTGGAAAGATACCACTATGAGTGTGGAGACACTGCCGGTTGACCGCAAATATTCATTCAAATCCGGCGTGAATATTATGTACGGCTGCAACAATTTCTGCAGCTACTGTATCGTGCCCTATGTAAGAGGGCGTGAGCGTTCCAGAACACCTGAAGAAATCCTTGCCGAATGCAGACGTCTGGCAGATGAGGGCATCGTGGAAGTGATGCTTCTGGGGCAGAATGTAAATTCCTACGGAAAGAACCTTGAAAATCCCATCAGCTTTGCAGAGCTTTTAAAGGAAATCGAGAAGATTGACGGAATCAAGAGGATTCGTTTTATGACTTCTCATCCCAAGGATCTGTCCGATGAGCTGATTCAGACCATGAAGGAAAGTAAAAAAATCTGCCGTCACCTGCATCTGCCGCTGCAGTCAGGCAGCAGCCGCGTTTTAAAGGAAATGAACCGCCGCTATGACAAGGAAAAGTACCTGGCACTGGCAGCAAAGATCAGACAGGAAATTCCTGACATTTCCCTGACCACCGATATTATCGTGGGCTTCCCCGGTGAAACGGAGGAGGATTTTGAAGAAACCCTCGATGTAGTACGTAAGGTCCGCTATGACAGCGCATTTACATTTATTTACTCCAAGAGGACAGGAACTCCTGCAGCGGCAATGGAAAATCAGATTCCCGATGAGGTTTCCAAAGAGCGTTTCGGCAGACTTTTAGACCTGGTACAGCAGATCGCCGCAGAGGAATGCGGACGTCTGACCGGTCAGACGGAAGAAGTTCTGGTAGAAACGACCAGCAATCATGAAGGCATGGTTTCCGGTCGTTTGAGCAATAACACGGTGGTACATCTGCCGGGTACCGAAGCGATGATCGGCACATTTGTACGGGTCAGACTGGATGAGGCAAAGGGATTTTATTATATCGGGACTCCGGTGGAGGAGTAGAGCGTAGAGGGCTCCATTACAGTACGATCCTGTTCGGGGACGCGCTTTCGCTCTGATCGAACGCAGCGGAACTAAACTCTCGAACTGTCTTTCAGAC
>JAUNPP010000039.1 GCA_030536685.1 Lachnospiraceae bacterium | reverse complement strand
AGACTGTAAATCTGCTAGCTATGCTTTCGGTGGTTCGAATCCACCTTCCCCCACTCATTAAAAAGATTGTGATCATGCCCAGATAGCTCAGTCGGTAGAGCAGAGGACTGAAAATCCTCGTGTCGCTGGTTCGATTCCGGCTCTGGGCATCTTTTTTATTTTAAGACTGATGTGAATACATGGGTCTTTTTTCGTTATAGAAAACAATTATAGGAAATAGGAAATAAGTGCAGAAAAGTATTTTTCTGATGAAAAATGATATACAAGTAGGGGGATACATATGTTTAAAATACGTGAAGATAATACTTACAATGATATTCGTGAAAAATCACTGATGAGCTGGCTGGAGCAGGTTCAAAAAGAAGGCAGCTATAATGATGCCTGTGGTGCTAAACTGGCTCAGGAATACATTGAATTTTTAAAAAAGAAAATTCATATTCTGGAGGAGAAAAATGAATTGAAAGAGCAGTTTTTAAAGCATATGAAGCAAAAACTGAATGAAAATAAGTAAAGACGTATACGGTTTGCTTCACTACACAAATCCTATTGACTTAGTGGGATAATAATGTTATGCTTACAACAGAAAATACAGAAGGCAGATAGTAAAGCAGAATAAAATGTGATTAAAGAATCAGGAAAGGGTGTTCAAGACTATGATTTCGACAAAAGGGAGATATGCATTGCGCGTTATGCTGGATTTGGCAGGGCAGCCGGCAGGCGAGGCAATCAAGCTGAAGGATATTGCGGAACGTCAGAGTATTTCAGTAAAATATCTTGAACAGATTATTGCAATATTAAATAAAGCAGGTATGGTAAGAAGTATTAGAGGGCCTCAGGGTGGTTATATGTTAAGCCGGAAAACCTTAGATTATACGGTGGGGGAGATCCTTCGTCTGACAGAAGGAGATCTGGCACCTGTTAGCTGTGTATCATCGACACATCCCGGCTGTGACAGGCAACATCAATGTGCAACCGTTGTTGTCTGGGAAAAGATGTATGAGGCAATCAACAATGTTATCGATCATATTACACTGGCAGATTTGCAGAAGCTGGAAAAGGAGCGAATGTCGCAGATATAATAACTATAAAACCTATTGACAAACTAGGAATAATATGGTATATTTTACATGTCACCAGGAAACATAAAGAAAGAAAAGTGATACACAATAACCTAGTAAACATATATGGAATATATTAGAATGATATAAAAAACAAAGAGGTATGCAATGGAGAATACAAAGAATTTAATTTATTTAGACAATGCAGCTACAACGCAGGTAGATGAAGAAGTCTTTGAAGCAATGAAGCCGTATTTTTGTGAGTTATATGCGAACCCTTCCAGCGTGTACAGCTTTGCCGGGGAAGCGGCATTTGCTGTAGATAAAGCGAGGAAACAGATTGCACATTTGATTCATGCAAAGGAAAGAGAAATCTATTTTACAGGAGGCGGAAGTGAGTCTGATAACTGGACATTAAAATCGGTTGCTGAGCAGTACGCAAAAAAAGGAAAGCACATTATTACAACAAAAATTGAGCACCATGCAATTCTTCATACTGCTGAATATCTAGAAAAACATGGATATGAGGTTACTTATCTGAATGTGGATGCAGAGGGCAGGATTTCTTTGAAGGAGCTGGAAGCAGCGATTCGGCCGGATACGATTTTAATCTCTGTTATGGCGGCGAATAATGAAATCGGAACGATTCAGCCGCTGAAGGAAATTGGGAAAATTGCAAAGGCACATGATGTGCTGTTTCATACGGATGCGGTACAGGCTTTCGGACATATTCCGCTGGATGTTGATGAAATGAACATTGATTTATTAAGCGCCAGTGGTCATAAAATCCATGGTCCGAAAGGAATTGGTATTTTGTATGTGCGTAAAGGCGTAAAAATCAGCTCCTTTATACATGGAGGAGCGCAGGAACGTAAAAAACGTGCAGGTACTCATAATGTACCCGGCATTGTGGGAATGGGAAAAGCTGCAGAGCTTGCAGAAAGACGGATGCAGGCTTCCATGAAACAGATCAGCGAGCTGCGGGACTATACAATTGACAGAATTGAGAAGGAAATCCCATACTGCAGGTTAAATGGGGACCGCAAAGACAGACTGCCCAACAATATTAATTTCTGTTTCCGGTTTATAGAAGGAGAATCTCTTCTGATTATGCTGGATGCGAAAGGCATCTGTGCTTCCAGCGGCTCAGCTTGTACATCAGGGTCACTCGATCCGTCACATGTGCTTCTGGCAATTGGTCTTCCTCATGAAATTGCACATGGTTCCCTGCGGATGACACTTTCAGAAGCAACAACAAAAGAGGAGCTGGACAAGGTAGTGGATGAGCTGAAAGGAATTATTGAACGTCTGCGCAGTATGTCACCTTTGTATGAGGATTTTGTAAAAGAACAGGTAAGTGCATAAAGAGATAGAAGGAGAAAACTATGTATAGTGAAAAAGTAATGGATCATTTTTCAAACCCCCGTAATGTGGGAGAAATCGAAAATCCCAGTGGAGTAGGTACCGTAGGAAATGCCAAATGCGGCGATATTATGAGAATGTATCTTGACGTAGATGATGATCAGGTGATTCAGGATGTGAAATTTAAGACATTTGGATGCGGTGCTGCAATTGCAACCAGCAGCATGGCAACAGAGCTGGTAAAAGGAAAAACAGTTCAGGATGCGCTTCAGGTGACGAATAAAGCTGTTATGGAGGCATTGGACGGATTGCCGCCGGTTAAAGTGCATTGTTCTCTGCTGGCAGAACAGGCAATTCATGCAGCACTTTGGGATTATGCTCAGAAAAACAGTATTGAAATCAAAGGGCTGGAAGCACCGGTTCATGATATTGAGGAAATTGTTGAAGAAGAATAAAAGAACAGATTTATAGCATTCATAAAAGTTTATAGCAGCAGCCGGCGGATTTATTTCTGCCGGCTGTGCTGTTTACGGTAAAGGCCAGGTGAAATTCCCATATATTGATGGAAAATCCGTGAAAAATAGGCGGGAGTGGAAAAACCGGTCTGCTCTGCTATTTCCGTGATGGAAAGATCGGTTTCTGCAAGCAGCGGAAGGCTTTGCTGAATCCGGTAATTTAAAAGATAATGAAACAGGGTTTCTCCGATATGCGTTTTAAAAAAGCGGCAGCACTCACTTCGGCAGATATTGACGGAGGAAGCGATATCTTCGAGCGTTATTTTATCTGCATAATGCTGCTGAATAAAAATAAGAATATTCTGCAGGCGTTCCTGGTTTTTCAGACTGTAGGGCTGAAGATTTTTGGGACTGCTCTGAAACCAGATATAAAGTAAAAGCCAGAAGCCGGATAATTCAATTTGAATGCGCAGCTCAGGAGCTTCCGCGCCCTCTGTGCAGCGCGGTGTCTCTGCAGTTTTCAATATTTTCTGCGTTTCGCGGGCAATGCGGTGGATTTCTTTCAGGTGTCCGATTGCTTTTTCATGCCACTCCTGACTTCCATCCAGGTGCAGCGACGGCAATGTATTGCCGCTGCAGATGCAGTCCGTATAGCGGGTTTTCAGAATACTGGTGTCATTTCCGTAAAGGATGCGGGGATGGAAGGTGATGGAAAGATATTCACAGTCGATCATATCCTGCCCTGAGTGAAGCATTTTGCCGGAGTGCAGGGTGTTGCAGTTGCCAAAAAGCGCTTCTCCGGCTTTTAAATGATAACTGTCCTGATTGACCTGATAGGTCATTTCTCCCTTTAAAATCAGAGTCAGTTCAATTTCAGGATGCCAGTGCCACTGAAAAACCCCGGCTTTATAGGCACCGATTCGCTCATAGCTGATACAGACCGGATAACGGTAATCACCATGAGCCTTCATTTCTTTTTGGGATATATCTGTATTGATTTGCATAAAGCTCCTTTCATAAAAACAGACCGGTATTGTTTCCTCAATATTGTGCAAAATTATGCTAATATAATAGTTGCAAAAAGCAGGATAAATTCATTATAATACAAACAGAAAGAAACGCAAGCAAAATCAGGGCGGCGGTTCGGACAGCAGAGAGATAGAAATAAAAAGCAAAAAGGAGCATGAGTATGAAACTGGAACAGGCACTGGAAGCAGTAAAAAATGAAAAAGCAGAAGTATTATTAAAGGAAATGTATGGAGATAACGCAGCGGCTAATGTGGAGCGTTACAGCCATGTTGCAAGAAGCTTTGCAGAAAGATTCGGAGAGGGAGAGTTTGAATTCTTTACTTCTCCCGGACGTACAGAAATCAGCGGAAATCACACAGACCACAATCTGGGTAAGATTCTGGCAGGAAGTATTAATCTTGACTGTGTAGCAGCAGCAGGTGTCAGCAACAGCAATATGGTGCATATTTACAGTGAAACCTATGATCAGAATATCGTTATTGATCTGGCAGATCTGGAGCCGGGCAAGCAGAAAACAGGTACCGTAGCACTGTTAAAAGGAATTTTAAAGGGCTTTAAACGTGCAGGACATGAAATCGGCGGTTTTAACGCATTTGTAACCAGTAATGTAATCAGCGCAGCAGGTGTCAGCTCCTCAGCTTCCTTTGAGATGCTGATCTGCTGTATGATCGACTATCTGTTCAATGACAATAAGCTGACTGTAAAAGATTATGCCAGAATCGGTCAGTTTGCAGAAAATGCATACTGGGATAAGGCATCAGGCCTTCTGGATCAGATGGCATGCGCATCAGGCGGTCTTATTTCCATTGATTTTAACACACCGGATATGGATGTGGAGAATATTGATTTCAGTTTTGACCAGATTGGATATGATCTGTTTATCATTAATACCGGAAAAGGTCATGCAGATTTAAGCGCGGACTACTCCTCTATTCCGAATGAAATGAAAAAAGTAGCAGCATTCTTCGGCAAAAAGGTACTGGCAGATTGTTCTCTGGAAGAACTGTTAGCCAATCTGAATGAGGTACGTGCTTACGCAGGCGACCGTGCTGTGATGCGCGCATTCCATTTCTTTACAGAGAACGATCGTGTAGACACCGCTGTTAAAGCATTGAAAGAAAAGGATTATGACACTTTCCTTCAGGTGATCACAGAATCCGGAAATTCTTCCTGGAAATGGCTGCAGAACTGTTATACAATTTCTGATTACAACGAACAGTCCATCAGTATCGCTCTGGCACTGACCGAAATGTACCTGAAAAAGCTGGGCAAAGGTGTATGCCGTGTTCATGGCGGCGGTTTTGCAGGTGTTATTATGGCTGTGATTCCGAAAGAAAATTCAGCAGAATATAAAGAATATATGAGCAGCAAAATGGGCGAAGAAAACGTGTATATTATGAATATCCGTAAACACGGCTCCGTTCATCTGGAATTTTAATTCCTGATCTATGTATCTTAGAGCATAGTTTGAAAATTTGTTGATGTTAAAAAAGGCGGTACCTGGTTGTAAAGATCAGGTACCGCCTTTTTTCGACTCACTTTGTAAGGCGCTGCGTTATGTCAGTATATTTATTCAAATTTCATTGTAACATCTGCCGGAAGTGCCAGTTTGCATTCTGCTTCGATACATTTGATCACTGCAGAGGGGATGGGGCAGGCGCCGTGGGAAAGGCAGCAGGCTGCTTCATACACAGGTCCCTCTCCGGGTTTTACAAAACAGACCTCATAAGCATCAAGCGGCTGCTCCAGAGATTCTATTAATTTGCAGACGGCGCCGCACTTGCTGGAGGCTTTTATCGTAACCTCCATTCCATCCTCTGACTCTGCTGTCAGAACGGTTTCCAGACCGCAGACACCAGGCATTACACGTAAAGTTTTCATAATATTCTCCATTCCGCCGTCGAACAGACGGCACAAACGATCAGTCTGAAAATCAGTCCTGACAGAATTTAAATACGGTAACAGTTGTGTGTGTGGAACCGGGCTCGATTACGGAAGACGGAAAATCTGTTTTGTTGACGTTGTCCGGATAATATTGGGTTTCCAGACAGAAGCCGGTGCGGTTGGTATACAGAACACCGTCTTTTCCATGAGCTTCGTTGATAAAGTTGCCGGTATAAAGCTGTACACCCGGTAAATCCGTAAAAGCTTCCATTGTCAGGCCGGTTCTGGGAGAGACAGCTCTGGAAAACAGAGACAGCTTTCCGGGCTCGGTATTCAGACAGTAATTGTGGTCATAGCCGCCAGCCAGTACGAGCTGTTCAAAGTCATCACGAATACGGGCACCGATTGCAGTCGGAGACGAAAAGTCCATTGGAGTACCAGCTGTTTGGGCAATTTCACCGGTAGGGATTAATTCCGAATCCAGCGGAGTATAGGCAGCGGCATTGATCCAAAGCACGGTATCTTCAATCGTTTTGCTGTCATGTCCGCTCAGATTAAAATAGGTATGGTTGGTCGGATTCCAGGGAGTCGCTTCGCCGCAGACACCTTCGTACCGAATGGACAGCTCATTGTCGTCTGTAATAGTATAGGTTACAACGGTCGTACAGCTGCCGGGGAATCCCTGATCCATATCAGGCGTATCCATGCGCAGGGAAATAGAATCTTCGGTGTGGGAAATCACATCCCAGATTCGCTTATGGTAGCCATCTGACAGACTGGAATGAAGATTATTTTTATTCTCATTCACATCCAGAAGGTATTTTTTACCGTTCAGCATAAAAGAAGCGCCGCTTATGCGATTCGCATTGCGTCCGATACAGCAGCCCATACTCTGAGGATTGTCTTCATAACCGCTCACATCGTCGTACCCAAGAACGACATCAAGCGTATTGCCCTCCTTTAAAGGCACCAGCAAAGAAACAATAGCACATCCGAAATCGCTGATCTTGGCGCTCATTCCTTTCGTATTGGAAATTTTGTAAAGGTGAGCCATCTTTCCATCTGTGGTAACACCAAAATCCGTATACATCATATTAATCTCCATTCCGCCGCCAGATTAGCAGCATAAATTATAATGAAAGTTTTACTTTTCTCATTAAAAAAGTATACTGAATATAAACAAGAAAAGCAAACTGTTTTTACAACCTGTTTTTATTTCCTGAAGCCCTGGACTGCATGTATTCTGTAGGAGAACATCCCATTTCTTTTCGAAATACCTTGGAAAAGTACAGGCTGTTGTCAAATCCCAGGGAATTTGCGATAACCGTAATGGATAGATTGGTATCATCCAGCATACGGCAGGATTCTTCAATGCGCAGGGAGGTCAGATACTCTTTGGGAGATTGATGCAGACACTGCTGAAAGGCGCGGAAGAGATGGCTGCGGCTGACTCCTACATAGTCCGCGATTTCCTGAATCGTGATCGGATAGGAGTAATGGGACTGCATGTAGTCGATGGCCGCGGTTACATAATCATTGTAGGAGTTTTCTGCGGTGCGCAGCCCGGCATTTTTTAAAAGGCAGGCGAGGGCGGTATAGAGCCGGCCTGACATTTCTACAGAACTGGCAAAAGTATTGCCCCGGGCATCGTAAATATGGTGAATCTGCCGATTCAGGGAGTCTCCCTTTTGCAGCTGTCTGAGAACCGGCTGTTCGGGCGTAAAGCCGGCAGCCTTTATGATCGGTTCAGCATCGGCGCCGACAAAACCCACCCAGCTGTATTCCCAGGGCTTTTTTTCGTCAGCCCGGTACATCGATTCTTCATTGGGATACATAAGAAAACAATCCCCTGCATTCAGCGTGAAAACGGCTCCATTTTTGGTATAAATTCCACAGCCGTTTATGATATAATGAATCAAATAATGATTGCGGACGCCGGGACCCCAGGAAAATCCCGGAGTACACTTCTGAAAGCCTACATTGCAGACAGAAAGTGCGGTCAGATTTGGATTTTGAACATGATAGGATTTTTTAAATGTTTGATTCATAGAGGTTACCTCCTGTATGGATTATAACTTATATAAAAACAGTATGCAACAAAATTACATAAGATTGTATCATTTCTGTATTCCTAATTTCCTTCAGATAAGGTAGATTATTGGTAGAAAGCAAATGAACAATTCCCAAAAAAGAATGGAGGACAACATGGCAATTTTAGTAACAGGCGGAGCTGGTTATATCGGAAGTCACACATGTGTTGAACTTTTAAACGAAGGCTATGAAGTGGTAGTTGTAGACAATCTGTATAACTCCAGCGAAAAATCAATCGAAAGAATTGAAGAAATCACAGGTAAGCATGTAACATTTTACGAAGCAGACATTCTGGACAGAGAAGCAATGGAGAAGATCTTCACAAAGGAATCCATCGATTCTGTAATCCATTTTGCAGGACTGAAAGCAGTTGGTGAATCCGTTGCAAAGCCTCTGGAATATTATTACAACAATATTACAGGTACTCTGGTACTTTGCGATGTAATGAGAAAACATGGCTGCAAGAACATTGTATTCAGCTCATCAGCGACTGTTTACGGCGACCCGGCATTTGTTCCGATCACAGAGGAATGCCCGAAAGGAAAGATTACCAACCCTTACGGACAGACCAAAGGCATGCTGGAACAGATCCTGACAGATTTTAATGTAGCAGACCCCGAATGGAACGTGATCTTACTGCGTTATTTTAACCCGATCGGAGCTCATAAATCCGGTAAGATTGGTGAAGATCCCAAAGGTATCCCCAATAACCTGCTTCCCTATATCGCACAGGTTGCAATCGGCAAGCGTGAATGCCTGAGCGTATTCGGCAATGATTACAAAACCGTGGACGGCACCGGAGTACGTGATTACATTCATGTAGTGGATCTGGCAGTCGGACATGTAAAAGCAATCAAAAAGCTGGAAGAAAAGAAGGGCGTGCTGATCTACAACCTGGGTACCGGCAACGGCTACAGCGTTCTGCAGGTTGTTCATGCATTTGAAAAGGCATGCGGTCATCCGATCAACTACAAGATCGTTGACAGAAGACCCGGAGATATCGACTGCTGCTACGCAGACCCTGCAAAGGCAAAGGCTGAGCTTGGCTGGGAAGCAAAATACGGTATTGAAGAGATGTGTGCGGATTCCTGGAGATGGCAGTCACAGAATCCCAATGGCTATAACGATTAATCAATGAATATAAAATGAATATAAACGAACAGGAGAGATAGCATGCACAAGCCAAATGAATTAAATCTGAATGAGCTGATCGGAGCATTAGTCCGCTACGGACTGGATTGCGGTCTGGTACCTGCGGAAGAAGAAATTTTTACAACCAATATGCTGCTTGAGCTGTTTGAGTGTGATGAATATGAAGCACCTGAGACAGCGCAGGAGCTGCCTCTTCCTCAGATTCTGGATGGATTGATGGAGTATGCTTACGCAAATGGAATCATGAAAGATAACGGCATTACAGCAAGGGATTTATTTGATACAAAGATCATGAGCTGCCTGTGCCCCAGACCGAAGCAGGTTATCGATACCTTCCGGGCGTTATATGAAAAGAGCCCGAAAGAAGCTACGGATTATTTCTACAAATTCAGTCAGGATACCAATTATATCCGTCGTGACCGAATCGCAAAGGATATGAAGTGGAAGGTAAACAGCCCCTATGGTGAGATTGATATTACCATCAACCTTTCCAAGCCGGAAAAAGACCCTAAAGCGATTGCCGCTGCTAAAAATGCAAAGCAGAGTGCATATCCCAAATGTCAGCTGTGCCGTGAGAACGAAGGCTATGCGGGCCGTATGAATCACCCTGCAAGACAGAATCACAGAATTATCCCGATTACGATCAATGACAGCAGCTGGGGAATGCAGTATTCTCCGTATGTGTATTACAATGAGCATACGATCGTTCTCAATGGTGAGCATGTACCGATGAAGATCGATAAGGCAGCTTTCCGCAAGCTGTTTGATTTTGTGAAGCTGTTCCCTCATTATTTCCTGGGCTCCAACGCGGATCTGCCGATTGTAGGCGGTTCCATCTTAAGTCATGATCATTTCCAGGGCGGCGGCTATACCTTTGCCATGGCAGAGGCAAAGCTTGAAAAGACCTTTACGGTTCCCGGTTTTGAAGATGTACAGGCAGGAATCGTAAACTGGCCGCTCTCAGTGATTCGTCTGGATGGAAAGGATGACAGCCGTGTGATCGAGCTGGCAGACCATATCCTGAAAAAATGGCGTGCTTATACGGATGAAGAAGCGTTTATTTTCGCAGAGACAGATGGAGAACCTCACAACACCATCACACCGATTGCCCGGATGAACGGCGACCTGTATGAAATCGATCTGACTCTGAGAAATAATATCACAACAGACGAATGTCCTCTGGGCGTGTACCATCCTCATAACGAATATCACCATATTAAAAAAGAAAATATCGGTCTGATCGAAGTAATGGGCCTTGCCGTACTTCCTGCAAGACTGAAAAACGAGCTGGAGCTTCTGGGTGAATATCTGACGGAGGGTAAGGATTACCGCAGCAATGAAATTCTGGAAAAACATGCAGACTGGGCAGATGAACTCTGCAGAAAGTATGGCTCTTTCCGGAAAGAAACCGTTATGGATGTTCTGAAGGAAGAAGTCGGACAGGTATTTATCCATGTTCTGGAAGATGCAGGTGTTTATAAATGTACGAAGGAAGGCCGTGAAGCATTTGAACGCTTTATTGCTTCCTTATAAAAAAATTGTAAGATAGTTTTATAGAAGAAAATTCCCTGTGAAACTGCAGATGCTGTCTGGACTGTTTTTTATGCCTGGACAGCATTTGCTGTTTCTTTTTTACTTGCAATCTGGGTTTTGGTGTGCTAAGATAACTTATCAGGCTCATAAACCGTATATCAGAAACTGATGTCAATGTGCTCTGCTTTATCGCTTCCGGCAGTATCTGCCGGATCTGTTATGTGTCAGAGCCGCTGACAGAGGAATCTGGGGATAAAGGAGGAGGATTGAAATGGCATTTGTATCTGCGTTTGTAACAAGTGCAATCAAATTTGTAGTCTTTTTGGGGATTGTTGTTGCCGGATTTGTATGCGGAGCAAAATTAAAAGACAGCAAATCTGCGAAAAAATAATAATTTTGTATCCTGCAGGTCGGCCGGTTCGGCTGACAGACAGGCAGAAGCAGTATTTTTTCCGAATAAGCAGAAAGATGCGGGTATTTTACCTGCATCTTTTGCGATTGCCAGAAGAATTGCTGTTGTCCGGATCCGGATAACGGCGGATTCCTCCACAATATGAGATCAATTTATCTTTAAATAGATAAAACTCCCGCTTTTGCAGGCGGAGAGTAATATAAGAAACATGAAAACAGAAGAAAGGAAGCGTAACAACATTGAAGAAATATGGTGTTAACGAACTGAGAAAGATGTATCTTGACTTTTTTGCAACAAAGGGTCACCTTTGCAAGAGCAGCTATTCTCTGGTTCCTCATAATGATAACAGCGTACTGCTGATCCCGGCAGGCATGGCTCCGTTGAAGCCTTATTTTACAGGACAGGAGGTTCCCCCCTCAACACGTATGGCGACCTGTCAGAAGTGTATTCGTACCGGTGATATTGAAAATGTAGGTAAGACAGCCCGCCATCTGACTTTCTTTGAAATGCTTGGCAATTTCTCATTTGGAGATTATTTTAAAACAGAAGCGATTCACTGGTCATGGGAGTTTCTGACAGAGGTAGTAGGTCTTGATCCCGATCGCTTATACCCTTCTATTTATGAGAATGACGAAGAAGCATTCGAGATCTGGAATAAGGAGATGGGAATTCCGGCTGAGCGTATTTTCCGCTTTGGCAAGGAAGACAACTTCTGGGAACACGGCGCAGGTCCCTGCGGTCCCTGTTCTGAAATTTATTACGACCGCGGTGAGAAATACGGCTGCGGAAAGCCCGGCTGTACAGTCGGCTGTGAATGCGACCGCTATATGGAAGTATGGAACAACGTATTTACCCAGTTTAATGCGGACGGCAAAGGCAATTATCCTGAGCTGGAGAACAAAAATATTGATACCGGTATGGGACTTGAACGTCTGGCTGTTGTCGTACAGGATGTGGATTCCGTATTCAGTATCGATACATTTGCCGCACTGCGCGACGCAGTATGTACGCTTGCAGGCGTAACCTACGGTGAGAATGCAAAAACAGACGTATCAATCCGTGTAATCGTAGATCATATCCGTTCTGTCAGCAACATGATCTCTGATGGTATTATGCCCTCCAATGAAGGCCGCGGATACGTTTTAAGAAGACTGTTAAGACGTGCTGCACGTCATGGAAGACTGTTAGGCATTCAGGGACTGTTCCTGACCAAATTAAGCAATACAGTGATTGAAACCTCCAAAGACGGATATCCGGAGCTGGCTGAAAAGGCGCCGTTTATTTTCAAGGTAATTGAACAGGAAGAAGAAAAATTCAACCGTACGATCGATCAGGGTCTTTCCATCCTGTCTGATATGGAAGCAGAGCTGGCTGCAAAGGGCAGCAATGTACTGACCGGCGCAGATGCTTTCAAGCTGTACGATACTTATGGATTCCCTCTGGATCTGACAAAGGAGATCCTGGAAGAAAAGGGAATTCAGGTAGATGAGGAAGGCTTTACCGTCTGCATGGAAGAGCAGAAGGAAAAAGCCAGAAAAGCCAGAAAAGTAACCAATTATATGGGTGCTGACGCGACTGTTTACGATGAAATCGATGCAGAGATCACTTCTGAATTTGTTGGATACGATAAACTGAGTGCAGAGGGCAGAATCCAGGTTCTTACCAATGAAGAAGAACTGGTACAGGCTCTTGCAGAGGGTGATAAAGGTACTGTTATTCTGGATCAGACAACCTTCTACGCTACAATGGGCGGACAGGCAGCTGATATCGGCGTGCTGACCAAAGCGGATGCAGAGTTTAAGGTGGTAGATACCATTAAGTTAAAAGGCGGCAAGATCGGCCATGTAGGTTATGTGACCAAAGGCATGTTTGCTGTGAATGATACCGTAACTGCTTCCGTATGTGCTGCAAATCGTGCGGATACCGCAAAGAATCACAGTGCAACTCATCTGCTTCAGGCAGCATTAAGAAATGTTTTAGGAAGCCATGTAGAACAGGCCGGTTCTATGGTGAATGCCGACAGACTGCGTTTTGACTTCTCTCATTTCCAGGCAATGACAGCAGAGGAGATCGCTGAAGTAGAAGCTCAGGTCAATGAAGCAATCGCACAGGCAATCCCCGTTGTAACGGATGTCATGAATGTGGAAGAAGCGAAAAAAGCAGGCGCTATGGCGCTGTTTGGTGAAAAATACGAACAGGATGTTCGCGTTGTTTCCATGGGCGATATTTCCAAAGAGCTTTGCGGCGGTACTCATGTAGCCAATACGTCTGCAATCGGTTCCTTTAAGATCGTTTCCGAGAACGGCATCGCAGCCGGCGTCAGAAGAATCGAAGCATTAACCGGCAAAGGCGTTACAGCATATTATAATGAGATGGAAGCTCTGCTTCAGGCAGCAGCAAAGGCAGCAAAAACAGAGATTCCTCAGCTGACAGCTAAAATTGAAGCAATGCAGGCTGAACTGAAGACTATGGCAGCTGAAAATGAAAAGCTTAAGAGCAAGCTGGCAAAGGACGCTCTGGGCGATGTTATGGATCAGGTGAAGGAAGTTAAGGGCGTGAAGGTTCTGGCTGCCCGCGCAGACGGTGTGGATATGAACGGTCTGAGAAACCTTGGCGACCAGCTGAAAGAAAAACTGGGTGAAGGCGTTGTGGTCATTGCTTCTGCTGTTGACGGCAAGGTAAGCCTGTTATCCATGGTGACACCTGAGGCACAGAAAGCCGGTGCACATGCAGGCAACCTGATCAAGGCAATCGCAGGTCTTGTAGGCGGCGGCGGCGGCGGACGCCCCAATATGGCTCAGGCAGGCGGCAAAAATCCCGAAGGTATTGATGCAGCACTTGCAAAAGCAGTTGAAACTGTGGAAGGACAGCTGAAATAAAAAACCGGGGCAGCAAGTGCCCGGCAATGTGAACAAGAACAAAAGTTGCAAAAAATATATAAAATTTATGCAATTTCATGTTGACGAATAGCAAAATTATGTTATAATAATAGCTGTGTTAGAATTTTACCCAAACAGTTGTAAAAACACAATACGCAACTGAAGGGAGGTTAGGTGTGAGCTATGTCAAACGTAATCGTAAAAGATAACGAAAGTTTAGACAGCGCTTTACGCAGATTCAAAAGAAACTGTGCAAAGGCTGGAATTCAGCAGGAAATTCGTAAGAGAGAGCATTACGAAAAACCCAGCGTAAGACGTAAGAAAAAGTCAGAAGCTGCAAGAAAGCGTAAATATAATTAATTCGTGCTATACTGGCGAATCGAATTATATTCTCGCCACATGGTAATTGATTTTGAAGAAATAAGCCGCAGGTTAAGCCTGCGGCTTTTTCTTTATAGAAATCAGTAATCTTTTCTGTTTTTCTTTATTCCTCTGTTTTGTGATAGGTACAGGTTATTTGAACATACAATATAAAAAACACGGCTGGTGATGAGATGAAAGACAGGATTTTTCAGGCAATGCAGATTCCGCAGGACATGGCCAGAGGTGTTGCATTAATGGAAGTAAGCGGCTATCAGGAAATCCGGATTGAAAATTTCAAAAGCATCTGCAGCTATTATGATACGCAGATCCGGGTTCTAGCCGCTGGCTATATGATTGAGATTGAAGGGAAAAATCTGCATATTGCATATTATTCTGAATTGCTTATGCGGATTACGGGCTGTATTGCATCTGTACGATTTAACAGGAGGGATTGAATTGCTTCGATTTATACGGGGCTGGGTATGTATCTGCATTATGGGCAGTTCACCGGAGCGTTTTCTGAATCTGTGCCGGAACAGAGGACTTGTTTTATGGGATATTGCAGCGCAGGAAGAGGGGTATACCTGTTCTATGTATCGGGCAGATTATTCAAGCTGCGCGAATCTGGCAGATAAAGCCGGAGTTTGTGTAACCTGCCGCAAGGAATACGGGCTTTTTGTCTATCTGCGTCGGTATCGGCACAGACAGGCTTTTTTTTCTGCCTGTTTTCTGCTTCTTTTTCTTCTGTGGTTTTCTTCGATGCATGTATGGAAGATTCGGATTGAAAATAACCGGTATTATACGGATGACCAGATTCTGTCCTGTTTAAAAGAAGCCGGAATTATAAACGGAATTCGAAAAAGCAGGGTGGATTGTGAGGGGGTTGAGCTGCTGCTGCGTGATACCTTTGAACGGATTTCCTGGTCTGCGGTTACGGTAAACGGAACAATCCTGAATATTGATGTAGCGGAAAATCATGGAACCCTGAAAGCGGTTATGGCAGAGTCGGCTCCGGCGGATCTGATTGCGCAGGCCGATGGAGTGGTGGAATCGGTTGCGGTGCGAAAGGGAATTGCGCAGGTAAAGGCAGGAGATGCCGTTACAAAAGGTCAGGTGCTGGTTTCCGGCTGTGTACCGCGTCACAATGATGCAGAAGAGGTAACAGGGTATGAATTTGTGCATGCGGAAGCCGATATTATGTTAAAAATGTCTGTAAATTACGAAGACAGCCTGAGCGCGGAGCAAGGTGAAAAGGTTTATATCAGAGGGCTTGGGAGCAGCTGGCATTTGGGAGTCGGCGGAAAACATCTGGTGCTTCCAACCCCTGTCAGACTGTTCTGGGAAGCTGCCGGCAAGGGAAAAAGTTCCGATTTTACGGGAAGTGATTTTTTCAGATTCTGTATTCCGGAACCGGGAATTTCTCTATATTTTTATAAAGTAGAGCGGAAAGAATACAGGATTCGTCATATATGGCTGAAGGAAAGCGAAGCCTTTCCTATTTTGCAGAAAAAAATCAACCGTTTTCTGGAAAAACTCGAAAAAAATCAGGATAGAGTGGTTGAAAATCAGGTCAGAATATATTATGATTCTGGTGTGTACCGTGCCAGCGGGAAGATTGTACTTCTCAGACCACAGGCGGGGTACCGGTCAATTGATTACAATGCCAGTGAAGAAAAGCAGGAGACAACGGAGGAGACTTCCTCTGCCAGCAGGTAGTTTTGCGGCATTGAAAAGGAGTAATTCATTTATGAGTTTAATAGAACAGACGCTGGCAATTCCGGCAGAGCATGAACAGAATATCTGCGGTCAGTTTGATGCATATGTGAAAAAAATTGAAAGAACACTGCGGGTAACCGTTATTTCCCGGGATGGATTTATGAAGATCGTAGGCCCGGAGGAGATGGTAGCAAAAGCAGCAGGAATTTTTAACAGCCTGCTGGAGCTTTCCAGACGTGGGAATGTAATTACGGAGCAGAATGTGGATTATACGCTGGCGCTTTCCTTTGAAGAAAAGCAGGAAAAGGTGCTGGAGCTGGATGATGATGTATTATGCCGTACCATAAACGGGAAACCGGTTAAGCCCAAAACAATTGGACAGAAGGCTTATGTGGATGCAATCCAGAATCATATGATTACCTTTGGAATCGGCCCTGCAGGTACCGGTAAAACCTATCTGGCAATGGCGATGGCAGTAAAAGCCTTTAAAAACGGCGAGGTAAACCGTATCATTATGACACGTCCCGCTATTGAGGCAGGAGAAAAGCTGGGATTTCTGCCCGGCGACCTGCAAAGTAAGGTAGATCCGTATCTTCGACCCCTGTATGATGCGCTGTATCAGATGATGGGACCGGAGACAACAGTCAGCAATATGGAAAAAGGTCTGATCGAGGTTGCTCCGTTAGCTTACATGCGCGGACGTACACTCGACAATGCATTTATCATTCTGGATGAGTCTCAGAATACAACTTCGGCTCAGATGAAGATGTTTCTGACCCGTATAGGTTTCGGCTCCAAGGTGGTTGTAACCGGTGATGCCACGCAAAGAGACCTTGCTCCGGATATAACATCCGGTCTGGATATCGCCAGACGGGTATTAGGCAAAGTGGAAGGAATTGCATTTACCGAGCTGAGCGCAAAGGATATCGTTCGTCATCCGCTGGTGCAGAAGATTGTAGAAGCCTATGAGGTTTATGAAGAGCGGGAGAATAAAAAAGCCGGAAAAGATGCTTCATCTGCAGCAAATGGACGCAGAGAGTATTACAGAAGCGATAACCGCAGGAATGACAGCCGCAGCGGTTACAAAGGAGATCATTACAGAGGAGAAAGCAGGGGAAAACGTTATGACCATTGAGATTGAGAATGAATATGAGAATCAGGAGGCATTGCCTTTTGACTGGGAGGCGCTGCTGCGCAAGGTGGTTATGGGCGCTATGGATTTTGAGCCCTGTCCATATGAAGCGGAGCTGAATATTCTGCTTACAGGCAATGAGGAAATTCATCGCATCAACAACGAATACCGGGGAATCGACCGTCCTACGGATGTTCTGTCATTTCCGATGATCGAATACGAAATCCCCGGCAATTTTGACCATTGTGAGGATGATGGGCAGGATTGCTTTAACCCGGAGACCGGAGAACTGGTTCTTGGAGACATTGTGATTTCCGTGGACAAGGTGCTGGAACAGGCAGAAATCTACGGACATTCAAAAGAGCGGGAGCTGGCTTTTCTGACAGCGCACAGTATGTTCCATCTGTTTGGCTACGACCATATGGAGGAGGATGAGCGGCAGGTTATGGAAGAAAAACAGCGCAGCTTGCTGGAACAGCTGGGAATTCTCCGATAAAAGGGATTGACGCATCCATTTGTTGGGTGTATAGTTTCTAACTGGTTACTATGATAAGCGATATAAAAGCGGAGGATAAGATTTTTTTATGGCAGCGAAACAAAAGAGAAGAAGAGAAGCCAATTTTCTGATTCAGGGAAGCATTCTGGCAGTTGCTTCTGTAATTGTCCGGCTGATCGGTATTGTATACCGGATTCCACTGACGAATATACTGGGAGATGGCGGCAATTCCGCCTACTCCAATGCCTATGCAATCTACTCCCTGATCTGGATGGTTGCTTCTTTTGGAATTCCTACTGCTGTATCGAAAATGGTTGCAGAGCGGATTGGCAATAAACAGGAGTGGAATGCCAATCGTGTTTTTGCGGTTGCCCTGCTGTTTGCAACAGTTGTTGGCGGACTTGCTTTCTGCGTTCTGTTTTTCGGAGCAGGATTTTTTGCACATATTGTATATAAACGTCCCGAAATCGAATTTGCGCTGATGGTGCTTGCGCCTACGGTATGGATTTCCGCATTTATGGGTGTATTTCGAGGATTTTTTCAGGGACAGGGCACGATGGTGCCGACTGCAGTTTCTCAGATCGTAGAGCAGCTGGTGAATGCAGTTATGAGTGTGGCTGGCGCCTGGGTTCTGTGGAATATGGGACATAAACGGGATCTGCTGCACAGCGAGGATCTCTGGGCAGATTCACTGGGTGCAGCCGGTGGTACAGTTGGTACATTATCCGGTGCGATTGCCGGACTTTTGGTCTGTTTTTGGCTTTACCGCAGGTATTATGCAGGCCGGAGCAGGGAAATGGAAAAAACCAGCCGTGCGAAGGAGTCCTACAGAGCCCTGCTGACTACGCTGACGCTGATGATACTTCCTATTACACTGAATTCTGCAATTTACAATATCAGCAGCGTGCTGGATTCTTCGATCTTCAGTAATTTTGCAGATCTGTCGGGAATGTCCGCTGCTGTTTACGAAATCAGCTGGAATGCATATGAAGGAAAATATCATCTGCTGACGCATGTGCCGCTGGCATTTGCAACGGCTTTGTCTGCATCAGCGGTTCCGAATCTTTCCAGAACCTTAAAAACGTCAGCGCCCTCTGAAATCAGTCAGAAAATACGGACGGCGGTTCGTTTCGCTATGCTGATCGCCATTCCTTCCTGTATCGGGCTGGCTGTGCTCAGCAAACCGATTCTGCAGCTTTTATTTGCAGGAACTCCGGAAAGTAATGACCTGGCATCTTCTCTGCTGAAGACAGGTGCGATTACCGTTGTTTTGTACTCCTTCTCGACTATCACAAACGGTGTGCTTCAGGGAATCGGTAAGGTAACAGAGCCTGCTAAAAATGCAGCGATTTCTCTGGCAGCCCATCTGGTGATTCTGGTATTGTGCCTGTGGCTGCTGCCATTCGGCATTTACGGCGTAGTAGCTGCTGATATTATTTTTGGTCTCATGATGAATATTATGAATTATGTGTCCATGTACCGCGCAATCAGATTCCGGCCGGAAATCAAGAAAACCTTTGTTTTTCCTGCAATCAGCGGCATGGTGATGGGAATCGGCGCCTGGGGCGTTTATAAGGGACTGTATTATCTGAGCAGAAGCAACAGTATTTCCGTTCTGTTTGCCATTTGTGCAGCGGTGCTGATCTATGGAGCTTTCCTGCTGATTACCGGAGGAATTACGGAATCGGATTTGAAATCATTTCCAAAAGGAGCCTTATTAATTAAAATTGCAAAGAAAACACATTTGTTAAAATAAACAAAAGTGTATAAATCCGGTAAAAAAGGCAGATACTATACGTAAAGGAGTGGATGTTTATGAAATTACGTATCTGTGTCTGCCTTTTCGCTATTTTATCGGTTGTTACGGCGGCCTTAACGTTTCGTTGTTTTTCAATCCAACAGGAGTATGCCGGTCTGAACCGCAGATATCAGGCGGCTCTTTCTCAAAATTCGGAGCAAAGTCCGCAGGAAAATGGAAAAAATGCTGAAAGCGGACAAACCTCCAACGAAGCTTCTGACAAAGAAACAGGAGCAGGTAAAGAGGATTCTTCGGTTGGAGACAAAGGACAGGAAGAAAAAATACAGGCTTCCGATGCATTTTATTATGTAACGTTAAATAACAATGAGATTATTGCATACACCGGTGACCGCAGACAGATCTGTATGCGAACCGAAATTGACGCCGAAGAACTGGCAGCGGTGCTGATCCAGGAACTGAAGCAGGGAATCTATCTTGAAAATCTTCCGGCTTTGTATGAATATCTGGAAAATTGCAGCAGCTAAATAAAGAAAAGCTCAAACGGCCGGTTTTCTGTAAAATGAGAAAACCCGGCTGTCAGAGCTTTTGCACAGAGCTTGTGCAGGGTGTGCCCTTCTGGCTGTCAGAGCTTGTGCAGGGTGAGAATCCCTGGCTGTCAGGACTTGTGCAGGCGAAAAAATGGTCATACTTATAGATGAGGGACTGGATGAAAAACAGAAATAACAGAGATAACAGACTATCGGAAAAGAAACAAAATAGAACAGTACATATTGTGATCGCAGGAGCAGGAGCCTCGGGGCTGATGGCTGCTGTAACAGCAGCGGAGGCGGGAGCTGCAGTAACGGTAATCGAACAGAAGGAAAAAGCCGGAAAAAAAATACTGGCAACGGGAAACGGACATTGTAATTTTACCAACAGCGCCCTGAATTCTGCCTGTTATCATGAAAATCTGTTTGCAATGCAGGTAATCGGGCAGTTTTCAGTTGAGAGAACTCTTGATTTTTTCAAGAAGCTGGGTATTTTTCCACATGAGAGGAACGGCTATTATTATCCGGCTTCCGAACAGGCTTCTGCGGTGGTTTCGCTGCTGTTAAAAAGGGCAGAACAGCTGGGAGTGAAAATTCTTGTAGACAGCTGTGTGGAGGAAATCCGAAAAATGCCTGAAGACAGGCAGAAACAGGCAGATAGAAGCACTTTTCAGGTTCTGGTTCGGACTGCAATCAAAAGCGGCGTGAAGGAAACTATAAAGAAAAACGGGAAAAAGAAAGTAACGGTGGGAGAAGTCCGTTACGAAAACCGGAAAATATCGGCTGACCGGGTGATTCTGGCCTGCGGAGGACAGGCTTCTCCGGCGCTTGGTTCTGACGGAAGCGGATATCGGCTGGCTGGTGCGCTGGGTCATCGGATCGTGACGCCGTTTCCTGCGCTGACGGGCATCTGCTGCCGGGAAGAGTGGTTTCCCAGGGTTTCCGGCGTGCGGGTCAGCGCCAGGGTGACTCTCTTTGCAGATGGTAGAAGACTTGCCTCAGATGCAGGAGAATTGCAGCTGACAGATTATGGAATTTCGGGAATTCCGGTATTTCAGGTGAGCCGTTATGCAGCCAGAGCGCTTGCAGAAGGAAAAGAGGTCCAGGCAGAGCTGTATTTTTATCCGGAAATTTCAGAAGAGGATATGCTTGATTATCTGAAACAGCATAATTTTGATGAATACCGAGGCCTTTATCCGGAAAAACTGCTTGCGGTACTGATGATGTTCGGAAACGATACACTGCCACGAAAGCTGCTTTGTACCTGTACGGAGGTTAACGGATTTGACCGTGCACAGGTAACCTGCGGGGGTGTGGCGCTGGAAGAGGTGAATCCCCAAACGATGGAATCCCAAATCTGTCCGGGGATTTATTTTGCAGGAGAACTGCTGGATGTGGATGGAATCTGCGGAGGCTACAATCTGCAGTGGGCGTGGTCAAGCGGCTATCTGGCCGGAAGCTGTGCTGCAGGTGGAGAATACGCTGCGGATGGAAAATGTGCTGCAGGTGGAAAAAACAGGGCAGCGGGAGGAAATTTATGATACAGATATCTCAGATGAAATGCAGGCCGGATCATGAACCGGACGAGCCTGCTAAAAAGGCTTTAAAGCTGTTAAAATTGCCATCGGCTTCTGTGAAGCGCATCAGCATCTGGAAACGTTCAATCGATGCCCGCAAAAAGCCGGATATTTATTATATTTATACCATGATGGCAGAAACGGGTATGAGTGCCCGCAAAGAAGAGCAGCTGGTCAAAAAGCTGAAAAATAAAAATATTACGATTGCGCATCCGGTGAAATATCATTTTCCGGCTTCCGGGGATCTTGAGATGAAGCATCGTCCCGTAGTGATCGGCATGGGACCTGCGGGAATGTTCTGCGCGCTTTTGCTTGCCCGCGCAGGCTATCGGCCGATTGTTCTGGAACGGGGCTGTTCGGTAGAGGAAAGGACAAAAAAGGTAGAAGATTTCTGGAAAACCGGCAATCTGGATTCGGAATGCAATGTGCAGTTTGGAGAAGGCGGAGCGGGTACATTTTCCGATGGCAAGCTGAATACGCTGGTTAAGGATCCTGCCGGTCGTGGACGCAGGGTGCTGGAGCTGTTTGTGGAAGCCGGTGCCCCGGAGGATATTTTATATGTCAACAAGCCTCACATCGGAACGGACGTGCTTCGCAATGTGGTAACAGAAATCCGCAGGCAGATCGAAGCAGCCGGAGGTGAAATCCGTTTTCAGACAAAGGTAACAAAGCTGCTGTGTGAAAATGGGCAGGTGACGGGCGTGGAGGTTGAAAGTACGAAAACTGGCACGAAAACTGATACGAAAACTGGCACGGAAGCGGAGATGCCCGATGTCTGTGAGGTGATTCCGGCGGAGCAGGTGGTGCTTGCAATCGGACACAGCGCAAGAGATACATTTGCCATGCTGAAGGAACAGGGAATCCGTATGGAACCGAAATCTTTTGCAGTGGGCTTTCGAATTCAGCATCCACAGGCGATGATCAATCACAGCCAGTATGGAATGGAACAGCCTGAGCATCTTCCGGCGGCGGATTACAAGCTGACGCACAGAGCATCCAATGGACGCGGAATCTACTCTTTTTGTATGTGTCCCGGCGGACAGGTGGTTAACAGCTCCTCAGAGCAGGGAAGGCTGACCGTGAATGGAATGAGCTACCGTGCAAGAGACGGCAGAAATGCCAACAGTGCATTGATCGTTACGGTCACTCCGGAGGATTATCCAGGAGATGATATCCTTTCCGGCGTAGCATTTCAGCGGCAGATCGAGGAAGCCGCATGGAACAGAGGAAATGGAGCCATTCCCTGTCAGCTGTTCGGTGATTTTCGAAAAAACCGTCCTTCGAAAGAGGCGGGAGAGGTGGTTCCGGATAACCGGGGAGAAAGTATCTTTACAGATCTTCGGGGGATTCTGCCGGAGGCGCTTGAGGAGGCGCTGATAGAGGGAATTGAAGCATTTGACCATAAGATAAAAGGCTTCGCCCGGGAAGATGCAGTGCTTTCCGGCGTAGAAGCAAGAACCTCATCGCCGGTAAAAATCCTGCGTGATGAACAGATGATGAGTAATATCAGAGGGCTTTATCCCTGCGGAGAAGGCCCGGGATATGCAGGAGGCATCATGTCAGCTGCTATGGATGGATGCCGCGCAGCAGAGGCGATTGCAGCCGAATATCTTCCATTTGCTGATAAGACTTGAAGAAGTACGAAAAATAGATTAAAATGGAGTAAGCCATGAATATTAGAGAGAATATGAAGAATAAACAGAGAATCGTAATCAAGATAGGCTCATCCTCTCTGACTCATAAAGAAAACGGTTCTTTGAATTTGCGTAAGATAGAGGCTCTGGTGCGTGTGCTCTGTGAGCTGAAAAATACAGGAAAGGATGTTGTTCTGGTCAGTTCCGGTGCGATTGCAGCCGGCAGACAGGCAGCGGGAAATCTTCCCCGGCCTGACAGGATTTCCCAGAAGCAGGCACTGGCAGCGATCGGACAGGCGCATCTGATGATGACCTATCAGCGTCTTTTCAGTGAATACAGTCATCTGACGGCACAGATCCTTTTAACAAAGGACACGCTGGTCAATTCAGAAAGTTACCGCAATGCCCGCAATACGTTTGAGGAATTATTCCGCCTTGGAAGCGTTCCAATCGTCAATGAGAATGATACGATCGCAACTCATGAAATCGTATTTGGAGATAATGACCGCCTTTCCGCAGTGGTAGCAGCATTGGTAAATGCAGATCTTCTGATTCTGCTTTCTGATATTGACGGTATGTATACGGGAGACCCGCGAAAAAACCCGGCAGCCACTCTGATTTCAGATGTGGAAAAAATCGATGCTGACCTGATTGCTATGGCAGGCGGAGCCGGAAGTGACGTAGGAACCGGCGGTATGGCAGCGAAACTTGCAGCCGCACAGATTGCAACGGATTCCGGCGTCGACATGGTAATAGCGAATGCATTTGATGTAAAAAATGTTTATCGTATTATAGATGGAAAAGAATGCGGAACCCTGTTCCATGCTCACAAAAATCCTTTTTTCAATCTGAAAGATTATATCAGAAAATATTAGATTCGAAGAATACTATCAGAAAATGTTAGATTCGAAG
>JAUNPP010000038.1 GCA_030536685.1 Lachnospiraceae bacterium | reverse complement strand
CACAGCCTTTTATAACAATAAAATAAACTATTATAAAAAGCTTGCGTTTACCGTGCTGGAAACAGCTGCTTTGCTTGAAGAAAGCAAAAGCTTATGATAGAATAAAAACACTTGCGGCAGAATCGAGAAATCAGGAGGAAACAGATACAATGCAGGAACAGCACAATGAGCAGGAAAAAATCCATAAGCGTCGTGTACGTTACTCGGGTACGCATCCGAGAAATTATAAGGAAAAATATAAGGAGCTTCAGCCGGAGAAATATGCGGATACGATTTCAAAGGTTATTCAGAAGGGCGGCACACCCGCCGGTATGCATATTTCCATTTGCGTAAAAGAAATTCTGGATTTTTTCCAGATCCAGCCAGGACAAAGAGGTTTGGATGCAACGCTTGGTTATGGCGGCCATACGCGCGAAATGTTAAATTGTCTGAAGGGTGAAGGGCATATTTATGCGCTGGATGTCGATCCGATTGAATCAGCCAAAACCAGAGAGCGCCTTGAAAAGCTGGGCTATGGGCCGGAGATTCTGACAGTGCTGCTTCAAAACTTTGCTGATATTGACCAGGTTTCGGAAAAAGCCGGACAATTTGATTTTGTACTGGCGGATCTGGGCGTTTCTTCTATGCAGATCGATAATCCGGAGAGAGGCTTTACCTATAAGGCAGAGGGCCCTCTTGATCTCAGGATGAATTCTCAGAAAGGAATCAGTGCGGCAGAACGACTGAAAAAAATTTCTCAGGAAGAATTACAGGGAATGCTGATTGAGAATTCGGATGAGCCTTATGCAGCGGAAATTGCAAAAGAAGTGGTAAGCAGGCTGCGTCACGGAGAAAAGATTGATACCACGATCCAGCTTTATCAGGCAATTGAAGCGGCGCTTTCCTTTATCCCGCAGGATGAGCGCAGAGAAGCAGTGAAAAAATCCAGCCAGAGAACATTTCAGGCGCTGCGGATTGATGTAAACAATGAATTTGAGGTATTATATGAATTTTTAGAAAAATTACCTCAGGTACTTGCCCCCAATGGAAAGGTAGCAATCCTTACTTTCCACTCAGGGGAAGATCGCCTTGTGAAAAAATCATTTAAGCGTCTGTATAAAAAAGGCATTTATAAGGAAATTTCTCAGGATGTGATACGTCCTTCTCAGGAAGAATGCATCCGAAACAGCCGGGCACGCTCTACCAAGATGCGCTGGGCAATCAAGGCAGAGTAAAAACGGGTCTGTGCAAAAAAAGTGCTTGCCAAAACACTTATAAACGTGTATACTAAAAAAGATGCATCTGTAGCTCAATGGATAGAGCAGTGCCCTCCGGAGGCATGTGAGCAGGTTCGACTCCTGTCAGATGCATTTTTTTGTGCTTAAAATCACGAAAAATCCAACTGTTTACGCATAAGACAGAATCATCTTTATAAAAGAAAATCAATACAAATTTATAAAGTTTATAATTTCTTTATCCGGATTTATAGAAATTTAAGGGGAATGGAATGGATATTTCAGGAAAATGTCTTGCATTTTGAAACGTCTTTTGCTATCATAACTAACGTAGAAATTATGCGGCTGCGCATGCCGTAAATCTGAAAAGGAGGAACCAGATGACCAGAAGAAATAAGACTGAAAACCAGAAGGTACACGGGGATTTCCGGATGTTTTTTAAACATGTGGCAGCAATGTGCATGTTCTGTATGATGTTTATGTTTATTCTGACAGGCTGTTCAACGTCAACGAAAGATAAATCAGAATCCGATGTGATTCCGATTCAGGAAACAGATACTTCTGCCGGGGCAGCTATTGAACTGACAGAATGTAAAGATTCCGCTATTAATAAGCTCTTTACAACATATTTTACAAATCTTGTAAAAAGAGATGTAGAAGCCCTCGGTAAGATTATGGTGAATGCACCGGACAAGGATACTGTTGCCAGGGAAGTTGAATATATTGAAGACTATCAGAATATTAAATGTTACTCGAAAGAAGGCGTAGCGGACGGTACGCATGTTGTTTATGTATATTATGAAGTGAAGTTCAAAAACATTGATACACTTGCTCCCAGTATGATCAGGGAATACGTATGCACCAATGAGGATGGAACTGTATATATCAACAATGGTACAGTAGACGGCGAGGTTGCTGCATGGCTGGAAGAGGTTCACAACAGTGAAAGCGCTAAAAAGCTGGTAAGCGATGTGAATACGAATCTGAATAAGGCAGCAGAATCTGATAAAAAGCTTTCATCCCTGCTTGCAAAGCTGAAGGAAGGCGCAGGAACAACTGAGGAATCAAAAGCTCCTGAAACCACAAAGGCTCCGGAGACTACAAAGGCTCCTGAAACCAAGAAGGAAACCACCAAAGCCAATGATGGATTTAAGCGTTTCAGCAAGAGCGTAAAGATGTATGCGCAGGAGAATCTGAATATCAGACAGAAAGCTTCTGCAAAGTCCAAGCTGATGGGCAAATTGATTGCCGGTGATAAGATCACTGCGATCGGTACCCAGGGTAAGTGGACAGTTGTTCGTTATAAAAACAAGAAGGCATATATTCTTTCCGAACTGGTAGGAAAGAAGAAACCGGATCTTGGAGTTGCTTTTAAGTCTGTGAACCAGAAAGTGGAAGCGACTCAGAACGTTCGTATGAGAAAGCAGCCCAACGGCAATGCTGAGGTTGCAGGTACGCTGCCGGGAGGCACCAAGGTAACACGAACTGGTTACACGAAACAGTGGAGCAGAATTGTATATAAGGGTAAAACTCTTTATGCGTCAAGTAAATATCTGCGAAAGTAATCAGAAAAGTATGATTGACAGGGAGGTGCTGATTCAGCACCTCCTTTTGCCATATAAGAATTATGAGGAGAAAACGGATGGATGTAAAAGAATTTGATTATGATTTACCGGAAGAACTGATTGCCCAGGATCCGTTAGAAGACCGGGCTTCTTCCAGACTTCTGGTATTAGATAAAAAGACAGGAGAGATTGAACACCGGCATTTCAGAGAAATCAGGTCATATCTTCGCGCAGGGGATGTTTTGGTTATCAACAATACAAAAGTAATTCCTGCAAGACTTTATGGCACAAAAGAAGGAACGGGAGCAGCAATTGAGATCCTTCTTCTGAAGAACAAAGGGAATGATATCTGGGAGACTCTGGTAAAGCCCGGGAAAAAAGCAAAACCCGGCACTGTGATTTCATTTGGCGACGGATTGTTAACAGGAGAAGTCGTTGATGTGGTGGAGGAGGGAAACCGTTTGATCCGGTTCCATTACACAGGTATTTTCAATGAGATTCTGGACCAGCTTGGACAGGTGCCGCTGCCGCCTTATATTACCCACAAACTGGAGGACAGAAGCCGTTATTCGACGGTTTATGAGAAGTATGAAGGCTCTGCGGCTGCCCCGACTGCTGGTTTGCATTTTACCAGGGAACTGCTGCAGGAAATCCGTGAAATGGGTGTTGAGATTGCAGAGGTAACACTTCATGTGGGACTTGGCACTTTTCGTCCGGTGAAAGTAGATAAAGTAGAAGAGCATCATATGCATTCCGAATTTTACTCCATCGAGGAGGAACAGGCAGAGCGGATCAACAGAGCAAAGGCAGAAGGACGCCGGGTGATCGCAGTTGGTACCACCAGCTGCAGAACGCTGGAATCAGCAGCCGACCGTAAAGGGCATGTAAAAGCGGGAAGCGGCTGGACGGAGATTTTTATCTATCCGGGTTTTGAATTTAAAATTCTGGATGCATTGATCACAAATTTCCATTTACCGCAGTCTACCCTGCTGATGCTGATTTCAGCGCTGGCCGGAAAGGAAAAAATCATGCATGCGTATGAAGAGGCAATTAAAGAACGATACCGTTTCTTCAGCTTTGGCGACGCCATGCTGATCTATGACGGTACAGACGCAGAAAGTGCAGATACGGTGAAGGCTGGTACAGACGCAGAAAGTACGGGTACGGTGAAGGCTGGTACAGATGCAGAAAGTACGGGTACGGTGAAAGCAGATACAGATGGAGGAGATGGGAATGGAACCTGTAAGGCTGAATAAATTTTTGAGTGAAGCGGGAATCTGTTCCAGAAGACAGGCAGATGTTATGATAGGAGATGGACGGGTTCTGGTTGATGGCGAGCCTGCTCATACCGGGATGAAAGTAACCTCTGATATGGAAATCCTGGTTGATGGAGAACCTGTAGGCAAAAAAGCGCGTCCTGTACTGCTTGCCGTGAATAAACCGCGTGGGATTGTCTGTACCACAGCAGAGAAGGAAAAGGATAATATCGTTAATTTCCTGAATTATCCGGAGCGGGTTTATCCGGTAGGACGTCTGGATAAGGATTCTGAAGGGCTGATCCTGATGACAAATCAGGGAGATCTGGTGAACCGCATTCTAAGAGGTTCCAATCAGCATGAAAAAGAATATATCGTTCGCGTGAATAAGCCGCTGACACAGCCGTTTTTAAGAGCTATGAGGGAAGGGGTTCCGATTCCGGACACCAACAGGGTGCGCCGCAGCGGCTCGATCATGACAGAGGAGGATGCCCCTACCGTGATGACCCGGCCCTGTCAGGTCGATCCGCTTGGAAAGATGGTATTTCGGATTGTGCTGACGCAGGGATTGAATCGTCAGATCCGCCGGATGTGTGAGTATCTGGATTACCGGGTGACTGACCTGAAGCGTGTACGTGTGCTGAATGTCCGTCTGGGTTCTCTGGAGACCGGGAAATACCGGGAAATTGCCGGTGAAGAATATGAAAAGCTTATGAAAGTGCTTGGTAATTCATCAAATCTGTCTTACAGGCAGAGAACAGGAGAGTGAAGCTTTGGATCAATCGAAACGTATGAAAGAGCTGATAGAGGTTCTGAATCGTGCCTCAAAAGCGTATTATCAGGAAAATACAGAAATTATGAGTAATTTCGAGTATGATGCACTTTACGATGAGCTGGTTTTGATGGAAAAAGAAACTGGAATTGTGATGGCCTCCAGCCCGACAATTCATGTGGGATATGAGCTGCTGACAGAACTTCCGAAGGAAGCGCATGCATCGCCGATGCTCTCTCTCGATAAAACAAAAAGTGCAGCTGATCTGCGAAGCTGGCTTTCAGGGCGGGAAGGGCTGCTTTCCTGGAAGCTCGATGGCCTGACAATCGTGCTCACCTATCGAAACGGACAACTGGAAAAGGCGGTAACACGAGGCAATGGCGAGATGGGAGAGGTGATTACTCCGAATGCCAGAACCTTTGTGAATGTTCCGCTTCGGATTTCTTTCCAGGGGGAGCTTGTGCTTCGGGGAGAAGCGGTGATTCCGTATAGTGTATTTAACCGTATCAATCATGAGATTGAGGATGTGGATGCAAAGTATAAAAATCCCAGAAACCTGTGCAGCGGTTCAGTCAGACAGCTTAACAGCGAGGTGACAGCTGCAAGAAGCGTCCATTTTTATGCATTTAATCTGGTTTCAGCGCAGGGCATGGATTTTGCTTCCAGAGAGAAACAGTTTTTGTGGCTGATGGAACAGGGTTTTGATGTCGTGGAGTATGTAAAAGTGAGCCCTGACACGATTGAAGCCGAGGTACAGAAATTCGCAGAACGTATTTCGGATATGGATGTGCCTTCTGATGGCCTGGTGCTGACCTATGAGGATATTGCATATGGAAACAGCCTGGGAAGAACCGCGAAATTCCCGCGTGATTCCATTGCATTTAAGTGGGCGGATGAAACGGCAGTGACGCATCTGCAGTATGTGGAATGGAGCGCTTCACGGACAGGCCTGATCAATCCGGTAGCTGTTTTTGATCCGGTTTCTCTGGAAGGAACAACTGTCAGCAGAGCCAGCGTGCATAATTTGAGTATCGTAGAATCTCTGGCGCTTGGAGAGGGCGACGAAATTACGGTCTATAAGGCTAATATGATTATTCCGCAGATTGCGGAGAATCTGACCAGAAGCGCTTCTTTGCAGATTCCGGAAAGATGTCCTGTCTGCGGCGGTCTGACGGAGGTTCGGGTGGTGAACGAAGCAAAAAGCCTGTATTGTACCAATCCGGCCTGTACTGCCAAAAAGATAAAAAGTTTGGCGTTATTTGTCAGCCGTGATGCAATGAATATTGACGGACTTTCAGAAGCTACACTGGAAAAGCTGGTTGCGGCGGGCATGCTGCATCGTTTTGCAGATCTGTATCATTTGGATGCCTATCGTGAACAAATCGTAGCGATGGAGGGTATGGGAGAAAAATCCTATGAAAAGCTGATCGCATCCATTGAAAAGTCCAGAAATACCACGATTTCCCGTGTGATCTACAGTTTGGGAATGGAAGGGGTAGGTCCGGCAACTGCAAAGCTGATCTGCAGTCATTTTGATCAGGAGCCGGAAAAAATCGCCGGGGCACAGGAGGAAGAACTGGTTTCCATAGAGGGAATCGGCCCGGTTACAGCAGCAGCGGTAGCAGCTTATTTTGCGTTGGAAAGCAATCGTGAAGGATATGAAGCGATTCTGTCTGAAGTAAAGCTGGAAAAGGAGCAGATTGCAGCTGAAAGTGCAATTGCAGGAAAAATATTTGTCATTACCGGTTCGCTGAATCATTATGCCAACCGCAATGCGCTGAAAGCGGAAATTGAACGGCTGGGAGGAAAAGTGACCGGTTCCGTAACTTCTAAAACCAGTTACCTGATTAATAACGATACCACATCTTCTTCATCTAAGAATAAAAAGGCCGCACAGCTGCAGGTTCCGATTTTATCGGAAGAAGATTTTCTTGCACTGATTGAATCATAAAAAATTAAAGGTGGTTTTGCCACATAGAAAGCAGGCAGCAGAAGAAACAGCAGAAGAAACTTTTGAATATTGTTTTCGCTGCTGCCATATCAGGAGGAATTTAAAATGCCGATTAGAATACAGGATGGACTTCCGGCATATTCGATACTGGAGTCGGAAAATATTTTTATAATGGGGGAGGAACGTGCACAGACACAGGATATTCGTCCGCTGCAGATTCTGCTGTTAAATCTGATGCCTATCAAGCAGGATACGGAGACACAGCTTTATCGTGCACTTTCAAACACCCCGCTGCAGGTGGAAGTGAGCTTTTTAAATGTTACGGATCATGTTTCCAAGAATACTTCAGTCAGCCATCTGAACAAATTTTATCAGAATTTCAAGGATGTAAAGAGAAAGCATTTTGATGGGATGATCATTACCGGTGCGCCGGTGGAACAGATGCCTTTTGAAGAGGTGGATTACTGGGAAGAGCTGAAAACCATTATGGAATGGTCAAAGACACATGTAACCTCCACGCTTCATATTTGCTGGGGAGCGCAGGCGGGACTATACTACCATTACGGAATTAATAAGCATCTGATGCCGGAGAAGCTTTCCGGTATCTATACGCAGAAGGTTACGGATCGTAAGATTCCGCTGGTAAGAAGCTTTGATGACCAGTTTACCGCGCCGCATTCACGCTATACTACTGTCAGCCGGAAGGAAATTCTGGCAAATCCCGATCTGATTATCTGTGCAGAGTCAGATCAGGCTGGCGTCTATCTGGTTATGAGTGTAGACGGCAAACGTATTTTTGTATTTGGACATCCTGAGTATGACCGTATGACTTTGAATGAAGAATATAAGCGCGATGTAGGCCGCGGCCTTGATCCGGCTCTGCCGGTTCGGTATTATCCGGATGATAATCCGGATGCATTTCCGTTACTTACCTGGAGAAGTCATGCCAATCTTCTGTATACCAACTGGCTGAACTTTTATGTTTATCAGGAAACACCTTATGAACTGATTGAGGAGTAGACAAAAAACAGCTGGCTGTGGTATAATTAAAAATTGACCTGAAGCATATTTCGGCAGACAGGCCGTGATGTGCTGTGATACATGAAGTATTGTGTTTTGGAAAGGATGTGTCAGATATGACAAAGATAGATATTATTTCCGGTTTTCTTGGAGCCGGTAAAACAACGTTAATTAAAAAACTGCTTTCAGAAGCATTACAGGGACAGCAGACGGTACTGATCGAGAATGAATTTGGTGAAATCGGTATCGACGGCGGTTTCCTGAAAGAAGCAGGCATTGAAATCCGTGAGATGAACTCCGGTTGTATCTGCTGCACTTTGGTAGGTGATTTTGAAACCTCTTTAAAAGAAGTGATGAACCAGTACCATCCGGATCGAATTATTATCGAGCCCAGCGGCGTTGGTAAGTTATCCGACGTTGTCCGTGCTGTCAGCGTACTGAACGGCTATGAAGATGTTCAGTTTAACAGCGCAGCGGCTGTTGTAGATGCGTCCAAGGCAAAGATGTACATGAAAAACTTTGGCGAATTTTACAATGACCAGATCGCAACTGCCGGTACTGTTATCTTAAGCCGTACAGGTTCTATGAAACAGGAAAAAATTGAAAAAACAATCGCTTTGATCCGTGAACAGAATCAGACTGCTCAGATTATCACAACTCCCTGGGATGAATTAAGCGGCGTACAGATTTTGAATGCTATGGAAGGCGAAAAAGACAGTCTTGCAGAACAGCTTTTAAAGGAGATGGAAGAAAAACATCACCACCACCATGAAGATGAAGAGGAATGCTGCTGCGGCCATGACCATGAACATCACCACCACCATCACGAAGAAGGAGAAGAGTGCTGCTGTGATCACGACCATGAACATGACCATGACCATGAACACCATCACCACCATCACGAGGATGGAGAAGAGTGCTGCTGCGGACACGATCATCATGACCATCATCATCACCATCATGCGGATGAAGTTTTTTCCAGTATTGGTATGGAAACAATCAGAAAATATACGCAGGCTGATATTGCCATGATGCTGAATGAACTGTCTGATGCAAAAAAATATGGTATGATCCTTCGTTCAAAGGGTATCGTTGCATCTTCTGAGGGTGAGGAATGGATTCATTTCGATTATGTTCCGGAGGAGATGGAAGTACGTACCGGAGCAGCGGAAATTACCGGTAAAATCGTGGTAATTGGTTCTAATGTGAATGAAGATGCTGTTAAAAAGCTGTTTTTACAGTAAACCTGCAAAAAACAGACAGTACAGCGTGTAAGATACGATACGTGAAAAGAACTTGTGAATGACTTGTGATGTGAAAGGCTGATTAGATCATGTTAAAGAGAAAACAAACAATACCTGTATATATGATTAACGGTTTTCTGGAAAGCGGAAAAACTTCCTTCATTGCTTTTACGCTGGAGCAGGATTATTTTCAGATTGAAGGAAAAACTCTGCTTTTACTGTGCGAAGAAGGCATGGAGGAGTATGATGAGGAGCTTTTGGAGGCGACAAACACAGTTGTAGAGCTTCTGGAGGATGAATCAGAGTTTACACCGGAAAATCTCTCTGCGATTGCGGCAAAACATAATCCGGAGCGGATTATCATGGAATATAATGGTATGTGGCTGATGCGCAACAAAACGCTTCCTGCTGACTGGGTAATCGAGCAGCAGATTACTCACGTAGATGCGTCTACTTTCGAAGTATTTTATAAAAACATGAAATCTCTGTTTGGCGAGATGGTTAAAAATTCCGACCTGGTTATTTTTAACCGCTGTGACATGGTAGAGGATCTTGCACCTCTGCGCAGAACCGTTCAGGCGGTGAATATGAATGCGGAAGTGGTTTTTGAGGATGAAGAGGGCGAAGTGCAGGAGATGACAGAGGAAGATCTTCCCTATGATCTGGAGGCAGATGTTATCGAATTGGAAGGTCCTGCCTATGCTATCTGGTATATGGATGCGCTTGATAATCCCGGCCGTTATGATGGAAAGGTGGTTCGTTATAAGGGTCTGGTGATGCACCCCGGCGATTTCCCTTCCAACGCTTTTGTTCCCGGACGTCTGGTAAATACCTGCTGTGAAGATGATATGGCATTTTTCGGCTTTGTAGTAAAAAGCAATAAGGCAGACAAATTTGCAGAGCGTGAATGGGTGGAAGTAACTGCTAAAATCAACATTGAATACTGGAAAGATTACGAAGGGGAAGGTCCTGTTCTTTATGCTTCCGATGTGCGTAAGACAGCTCAGCCGGTACCGGATATTATCAGTTTTATGTAGAAACAGAATTAAAAAACTTTAATTCAAGATAAAAAATAAATCAGCCTGGTTTCCGAAAGCTCGGAGACCAGGCTGATTTGGCAGAAAAATATTGCAACGCGACTGTTGATTAGTCAGTCACACGAATGCCTTCGTTAAAACGTCTTACAGATTTCTGAATCTTGGCAGTAGGAGTCATCAGATCAGAGATGGAAACATCATGGTTGATGGTATTGATGATAGCTGCCAGATATTTGCTCATATCCGCTTCCAGATACCAGGGCTTTGTAAAGATTTCAGCAGGTCTGTAGTTTAAGTTTGTTGTAATAACACGGTCGATATATCCGTTATTGTAGAATTCATCAAACTTTTCAAATCCGTTGGTGAACAGACCAAAGGTACACAATGCGATTACGCGTGCTGCTTTGCGATCCTTCAGTTCACGGCAGGTATCTAACATACTTTCGCCGGATGCAATCATATCATCAACGATAATAACGGTTTTTCCTTCTACGCTGCTTCCCAGGAATTCATGAGCAACGATCGGGTTACGTCCGTTGATGACGCGGGAATAGTCGCGTCTCTTGTAGAACATACCCATATCAACGCCGATATTGTTAGCCAGGTAAACGGCACGTGACATAGCGCCTTCATCAGGGCTGATGATCATAACGTTCTCTTTGTCAATCTTCAGATTGGGTTCAGATTTAAACAAAGCTTTTACAAACTGATAAGTGGGCATAAAATTGTTGAACTCAAACAGAGGAATCGCATTCTGAACACGGGGATCATGAGCATCGAAAGTTGTGATGCTGTCAATTCCCATATTCGCCAGTTCTTCCAGCGCATATGCACAGTCAAGAGACTCTCTCTTGGTCTTTTTATGCTGTCTGCTTTCATATAAAAACGGCATGATAACATTGATGCGGTGAGCACTGGGCTGAGCTGTTGAGATGATTCTCTTCAGGTCTGCGAAATGGTCATCAGGTGACATGTGATTTACATTACCGCATACGTTATAGGTAAGGCTGTGGTTTGTTACATCGACCATTACAAAAAGGTCACTTCCTCGAACGGAGGTGTTGATAACGCCTTTTCCTTCGCCGCTTCCGAATCTGGGACAGGTACAGTCTACCAGATAGTTCTCACAGTCATAGCCACGGATACTTAAGGTACTGTTCTGTTCTGCCATCAGCTGTTCATAATCATTCTTGCGGAACTGTACGATATAATCGTTTACGCTGTTTCCCAGTTCCTTACAGCTGTCCAGGGCAGCGATTCGTAACGGTGCTACTGGAAGTGCATTGCCAAAAGTATAATCGTTTGTCATAATAAAAATTCTCCCTCTACCGACAGAACTGCGCATACTGCCGGACACTCATAATCATTCATTATCGTTATAACATTAACTTGAAATAAGGTCAAGGGAAATTTTGCCCTTCTGCAGGATTTGGAAAAAACACAAAATCCGGGGATGGTTGTTCGTAGGAAAAAACACATTTTTTCCTGTTTCGAGGCGGCAATCCTTGAAAAATACAGCAGGAATTGGTATGATTAAAAAAGGTATGTCCCGTTTTGAAGCAAAATGTGTAAAGTTTCATGAAACGGGATAAGATACCATATTTTGGAGGGAAGACTGGATGAAAAAAAAGGTGCACATGATTTCCGGCGTTGTACCCGGTTCCATAGCGGAAGAACTGGAGATTCAGCCGGGTGACAAACTGCTTGAGATAGATGGCATGGAGATTGAAGATATTCTGGATTATCAGTTTTATGCAGAGGATGAGGAAGTTACTTTGCTGATCCGAAAGCCCTGCGGGGAGGACTGGGAGCTGGATATCGTAAAAGAATACGGTGAAGATATCGGTCTGATTTTTGAAAATGGACTGATGGACGAATATCGCTCCTGCAGCAATAAATGTATTTTCTGTTTTATTGATCAGATGCCGCCGGGGATGCGGGATACTCTGTATTTTAAGGATGATGATGCACGGCTTTCCTTTTTGCAGGGAAATTATATTACCTTAACTAATATGAAGGAAAAGGATATGGAGCGGATTGCCCGTTACCATCTGAGCCCGATCAACGTATCGGTGCATACGACAAATCCAAAACTGCGCTGCCAGATGCTGCACAACCGCTTTGCAGGGGAAGCGCTCAAAAAGATTGATTATTTTTATGAACATCATATAGAGATGAACGGACAGATCGTGCTGTGTAAGGGATACAATGACGGAAAAGAGCTGGAACGCACCCTTTCTGATCTGATGCGTTATTGTCCTGTGATGCAAAGCGTATCGGTTGTTCCGGTAGGTCTGACCAGATACCGGGAAGGGCTTTGCAGTCTGGAACTGTTTACACCAGAGGAGGCAGCGCAGACGATCGACCTGATCGAAGCGGTTCAGAAGAAGTGTATGGAACAGTTTGGGGTTCATTTTGTACATGCCAGCGATGAGTTTTATGTACTTGCGGGCCGTGAACTGCCGGAAGAAGATCGCTATGACGGCTATCTGCAGCTGGAAAATGGCGTGGGGATGCTGCGTCTTCTGATGGAGGAGACAAAGAGCGCACTTGAACTGCTGCCCGCTGAAAAGGACACAGCTGTCTGCAGCGACAGACTGACCATCGCAACCGGAAAACTGGCATTTCCGTTTTTACAGACCTGTGTGGACTGGATCCGGGAAAAATTTCCGCAGCTTCAGGTGGACATTGCGGCGATTGAGAATCGTTTCTTTGGTGAGACCATAACGGTTTCCGGTCTGGTCACAGGACAGGATCTGATCGCTCAGCTAAAAGGAAGAAATCTGGGAAGCCGCCTGCTGATTCCTGCGAATATGCTTCGAAGCGGAGAAACCGTGTTTTTAGATGATATAACAGTCGAAGAAGTACAAAATACTTTACAAGTTCCGGTTATTCGTGTAGAATCAAGCGGATATGATCTGGTAAAGGCAGTAATTGGGCAGGAAGAGCTAATGACCTTAGAGGAAGCAGAGTTCCAGGAGAAAGGCGGTTTTTCAGAACAGGAAGAGTTCCAGGAGAAATGTGGTTCTTCAAAGGGCAGATTCCGACCCTATGAGCCGAAGGATGAAAGAAAAGGAGTTTTAGATGAGTAAACCGATCGTGGCAGTTGTAGGACGTCCGAATGTGGGCAAATCTACCTTATTTAATGCAATTGCGGGAAGCAATATTTCAATTGTTAAAGATACTCCCGGTGTAACAAGAGACCGGATTTATGCAGACTGTACCTGGCTGAATACCGCATTTACCCTGATTGATACCGGTGGTATTGAACCGGACAGTGGGGATGTGATTCTTTCTCAGATGCGTTCACAGGCGCAGATTGCGATTGATACAGCAGATGTGATCATTTTTCTGACGGATGTCCGTCAGGGACTTCAGGATGCGGATTCCAAGGTAGCAGATATGCTTCGCCGTTCTAAAAAACCGGTAATTCTGGCTGTTAACAAGGTGGACAGCTTTGAAAAATTTATGCCGGATGTATATGAATTTTATAATCTGGGAATCGGTGACCCGGTTCCGATCTCTGCAGCGAGCCGTCTGGGAATCGGCGACCTGCTGGAAGCGGTAGCAGCTTATTTTCCTCAGCACAATGAGGAGGAAGGGGAGGATGAACGTCCCCGTGTGGCAATCGTAGGAAAACCCAATGCCGGAAAATCCTCTATTATTAACCGCCTGACAGGTGAAAAGCGTGTAATCGTATCGGATATTGCGGGTACTACACGAGATGCGATTGATACGGTAGTCCGCCACAATAAGAAGGATTATGTATTTATTGATACGGCAGGACTGAGACGGAAAAGCAAAGTAAAAGAAGAACTCGAGCGTTACAGCATTATCCGTACGGTTACGGCAGTAGAACGCGCAGATGTTGTAATTGTAGTAATTGATGCGACAGAAGGCGTAACGGAACAGGATGCCAAAATTGCAGGAATTGCCCATGACCGCGGAAAAGGTATTATTATTGCGGTAAATAAGTGGGATGCCGTTGAGAAAGACAATCATACGGTAAAGGAGTTTACAGAAAAGATCCGTCTGATCCTTTCTTTCCTTCCTTATGCAGAGATTATGTTTGTTTCGGCCGTATCCGGTCAGCGTCTGTTTAAGATGTTTGATATGATCGATATGGTGATTGAAAATCAGAACCTGAGAATTGCTACAGGTGTGCTGAATGAAATTCTGACAGAGGCTGTCGCACTGCAGCAGCCGCCTTCAGACAGAGGACGCCGCCTGAAGATTTTCTATATGACACAGGTTGCTGTAAAGCCGCCGACATTTGTACTTTTTGTGAATGATAAAGAGCTGATGCACTATTCCTATACCCGTTATATTGAAAACAGGATTCGGGAAGCCTTTGGATTCCGGGGTACATCACTGAAATTCATTGTCCGCGAGCGAAAGGAGAAGTAGTATGGAACGAATCATCTGTCTGGTAATGGGGTATCTTTTTGGTCTGGTACAAACGGGATTTTTTTACGGAAAAGCTCATGGAACCGATATAAGACAGCACGGAAGCGGTAATTCCGGTGCAACTAATACAATGCGCGTTATGGGCAAAAAGGCCGGAGGGCTGGTTTTGCTTGGAGATGTGCTGAAATGCCTTGCAGCTTGTACACTTGCGCGTCTGCTGTTTGGAATAAAGGAACCGCAGATGGAGCTGCTTTACGTGCTGTATGCCGGTTTTGGCGCAATTCTCGGACATAATTTTCCGGTTTATCTGAAATTTAAAGGCGGAAAGGGAATTGCCTGCACCGGAGCTTTGATCATTGCGGTTCTGGATATCCGGATTTTGCTGATCTGTCTTGCTGTTTTTATACTGACCATTTATATTACACGTTTTGTATCTTTAGGCTCCATGCTGGGAGCAAGTACATTTTTCATTACATGGACAGTGATTACCATGAATGGCTGGAATAATCTTGGAGCAGAATATCGTATGGAATCCTGTGTGATCGTATTTCTGGTAGCAGTACTGGCAATCGTCAGACATCACAGCAACATTAAACGATTGCTGTCAGGTACAGAAAATAAACTTGGAAGTAAAAGCAAATAAATAAAGACAAATAAAAGTAAATAAAAGCAAATAAAAAGGGATGGTATTGACATGGCAAGAGTGAGTATTATTGGGGCGGGAACCTGGGCACTGGGAATTGCGCTGCTGCTGCATCGCAACGGGGCAGAGGTTACGATGTGGTCAGCTCTGGAGGATGAACTGCAGATGATTCGGGAAAAGCATGAGCATAAAAATCTTCCCGGGGTCACAATTCCGGAAGAAATCATTCTGGAATCTGATCTGGAAAGCGCTGTAGAGTCAGCGGAGGTTCTGGTCATGGCAGTAGCCAGTATTTATACAAGACAGACGGCGGCTAAAATGGCGCCCTATGTAAAAAATGGTCAGATAATCGTGGATGTGGCAAAAGGAATTGAAGAAAAAACGCTGATGACGCTTAGCGAGCAGATTCAGGAGGAAATTCCGCAGGCAAATGTGGCGGTACTTTCGGGTCCCAGTCATGCGGAGGAGGTCAGCCGCCAGATTCCCACAACCTGTGTCGTCGGTGCGTTTGACCAGAAGACAGCAGAATTTCTGCAGAATCTGTTTATGAGCGAGGAATTTCGTGTTTACACCAGCCCTGATATCCGGGGAATTGAGCTGGGCGGCGCTTTGAAAAATGTAATTGCGCTGGCAGCCGGAGTTGCTGATGGTCTGGGATACGGAGATAATTCCAAAGCAGCGCTGATCACCCGCGGAATGGCGGAAATCGCCCGCCTCGGCGTAGCGATGGGCGCTCATCCTGAAACCCTGTACGGTCTTAGCGGGATCGGCGATCTGATCGTTACCTGTGCCAGCGTACACAGCCGCAACCGAAAAGCCGGTGTTTTGATCGGACAGGGGAAAACGATGGCAGAAGCTATGGCAGAGGTCAAAATGGTAGTAGAAGGCGTTTATTCCGCAAAAGCTGCGAAAGCGCTGGCAGATAAATATTATATCCATATGCCGATCGTAGAGGAAATCAATAAGGTTCTTTTTGAAGGAAAACCGGCATCGGAAGCGGTTCGCGACCTGATGCTGCGTGACAAACGAATCGAATCACCGGTGCTTCCCTGGCCCAGAGCCTGATTTTCCTACTTGCATTCAGGTTTTAAATCACGTATAATAAACACGCCTGATAAAGACAGGTGGCCGAAAGAGCACCTGTATTCCGATTTTACGAAGGGAGAATCATTCATGAATGCATTATCAATTGAAAAAGAACTGAAAGAAAATTCCTACCCCGGACGCGGCATTATTATCGGCCGCAGCGCAGATGGTAAAAAGGCTGTAACAGCTTATTTTATCATGGGCAGAAGTGAAAACAGCAGAAACCGCGTATTTGTAGAGGATGGAAACGGTATCCGCACAGAGGCCTTTGATCCTTCCAAGCTGGTAGATCCCAGTCTGATCATCTACGCACCTGTCCGCGTGCTGGGCAATAAGACCATCGTAACCAATGGTGACCAGACCGATACCATCTATGAACTGATGGATAAGCAGATGACATTTGAACAGGCGCTGCGCACCCGTGAATTCGAACCCGATGCACCGAACTATACCCCCAGAATTTCCGGAATCATGCATGTAGAGGATGGAAAGTACAGCTATGCAATGTCAATCTTAAAGAGCAACAACGGAGATCCTTCCTGCTGCAATCGTTATACCTTTGCGTATACCGACTGCCCCGCCGGAGAAGGCCGTTTTATCCATACTTACAAGTGTGATGGAAATCCTCTGCCCAGCTTTGAAGGAGAACCCAAGCTGGTTGCAATTCCCGATGATATGGATGCTTTCGCGGACACGCTCTGGAACAGCCTGAATGCAGACAATAAGGTTTCCTTATTTGTACGTTACATTGATATTGCAACAGGTGAGTTTACAAGTAAGATCATTAACAAGAACTGCTAAGGAGGAACAAAGGATGAAAGAACTGGAATTAAAGTATGGCTGTAACCCGAATCAGAAGCCTTCCCGTATTTTTATGGAAGAAGGCGAACTGCCGATTCAGGTGTTAAGCGGCCGCCCGGGTTATATTAACTTTCTGGATGCATTGAACGGATGGCAGCTTGTAAGTGAGCTGAAGCGTGCTACAGGACTTCCCGCAGCCACTTCTTTTAAACATGTATCTCCCGCAGGTGCAGCAGTAGGTCTGCCTCTGGATGACACCTTAAAGAAGATCTACTGGGTAGATGACCTCGGTGAATTTTCTCCCCTTGCATGTGCTTATGCAAGAGCCAGAGGCGCTGACCGTATGTCTTCCTACGGTGATTTTATTGCATTATCAGATGAATGTGATCTGGACACTGCAAAAATGATCTTCCGCGAAGTATCCGATGGCGTAATTGCTCCCGGATATTCAAAAGAAGCTCTGGAGCTGTTAAAAACCAAGAGAAAAGGCGGCTACAATGTGATTCAGATCGATCCCTCCTATGTACCGGCTCCGATTGAGCGCAAGCAGGTATACGGCATTACATTTGAACAGGGAAGAAATGAACTGGATATCAATAAGAATTCCTTCACCAATCTGGTTACAGAAGCAAAGGATATCCCGGAAGCAGCTGCAATCGATCTGGCAATTGCCATGATTACGCTGAAGTATACACAGTCCAACTCTGTATGCTATGTAAAGGGCGGACAGGCAATCGGTATCGGCGCAGGACAGCAGTCAAGAATCCATTGTACCAGACTGGCAGGACAGAAGGCTGACAACTGGTATCTGCGTCAGGCTCCTCAGGTACTGAATCTTCCGTTTAAAGAAGATCTGCGCCGTGCGGACCGCGACAATGCAATCGATCTGTACATTGGCGATGAGTACGAGGATCTGCTGGCAGATGGCGAATGGCAGAAGATTTTCACAGAAAAGCCTGCTGTATTTACAAGAGAAGAAAAGAAGGCATGGTTAGCCGGCAATACCGGCGTAGCTCTTGGCTCCGACGCATTCTTCCCCTTTGGCGATAACATTGAACGTGCTCACAAGAGCGGCGTACAGTATATCGCACAGCCTGGCGGTTCTATCCGCGATGACCATGTAATCAGCACCTGCAACAAATATGGTATTGCGATGGCATTTACAGGAATCCGTCTCTTCCATCACTAGAATTTGAATGCTGCAGAAAGTCTGATACGAAGTTATTGTTGCGTGAAAAATTTCTGATTCAGAAGCATTTTTGAATAAGATAGAATTATTGCAATAAACGAATCGATTGCCGGTATATGGCAGTTGACAAAGGGAACCCGGTCAGGTACCGGGTTCTTTTTGTTGAAAAAATTCTTATCCGGCCTTTCATATTGAATAAAGTCGAATGAAAATTGTAAATTATGTAGATAATAAAGAAAAAAAAGAAAATATTATAAAGTAATTGTTGAAAATGTGAAATGAAAAATGAAAACGATTTCATCTGCTACAAAGTTTAATGCGGCATTTAAAGCAATCTCTGTCATATTGAATAAAACAGCTTTTGAAAGTAAAGAAAATATTCATTTTTTTATGTAAATATAATACAAAATAAACAGACATAAATAGTGCATATTCGACAAAAAAGACTTGAAATGAAGTATTTTGAATGAAAATTATAATATTTGACTTTTCCAAAATAGTATGATATATATAAAAATACAAAGGAAAGTCATAAAAATATAGTTATAATTCCTTTGCCGGGAAATGTTAAAAATGTATTGAAACCAAGTTATTTAAGTTAGATGCAGTAAATGTAAATCTTGTTTTAAAAGCATGTGAGGTGTTGATTATGTTTATTATCGGAAGTTGTATGGTAAAAGTGAAAGATGGCGCAGCACAATTACCCGAGGCTTTTAATTTAAGAAGTCAGGTATTAGGCTGGTATTATACGAACAGCGACAGAACAGTAGTGTATATGAAACCGGAGTGTTATGTGGATAAGAAGACTCTGAAAGCGATGAAGGTGAAACAGAAAAAGGTTCTGGTAGATAAGAAGAATATGATGTATCTTCCGGCCGATCTTCTGAAGCGTGCGGAAGGCAAGCTCCTCAGAATCAATGGTCTGGCAGATGTTCTGGAGATGGAATTGATTCCTGTCTATGCAGAATCAGAATCAGAATCATTGGCAGTATAGGAGTTAATCAGAATTGAAACTTAGGAAAGAATTTACAGAAAGTCATAATAATGCTAAAATATAGTGCAGGGTTGCATGATCTGTCCAACAGCAGAATGCAATACCTGCACTTTTTTGAATTAAGGGGGCAGCATATTATGGAAGAAATGTTTGAAATTATGAACCCGGATGGTTCATTTACAGGGAAATTAAAAGCGAGAAGCCAGGTACATAGAGATGGAGATCTGCATGGAGCGGCACATATATGGGTATATCGTCTGGTTGACGGGAAGGCGGAGCTGCTTCTTCAGAAAAGAAGTGACGATAAGGATTCCTTTCCCGGCTGCTATGACACCTCATCAGCCGGGCATCTGGATCCGGGAGAAACGTTTGAGGCAGGCGCGCAGCGTGAGTTAAAAGAAGAGCTGGGGATTTGTGCAGAGAAGGAAGAGCTTCAATATATGTATACGAAAGAAATAGATCTGACCGATATTTTTTTTGGCAGTTCATTTCATAATCATGAAATGATAGCAATCTATATGTTTGAGCTGGTGCCGTCTGATCGGAAAATCTCTTATCAGGAAAGTGAGATTTCCGGTGTGATGTGGATGGAGGCGGATACGCTTTACCGCATGGCAAAGGAAAATGCTTTTTTACACTGTCTTGATCTGGAGGAACTGGAAAAAATCGTATCAGAGCTGCATCAGAGGCTGCGCCTGAAGAAACAGATGGAGTTTTTACTGGAAGCGGATAAGGAAAAAGAAATCATACGCCAGACGTATAAGACCTCCATGAAAAAGGAAAATGACGCGGAACATGCGTGGCATCTGGCTCTGATGGCGATGCTTTTGACGGAACATTCCAACACGCCGGTGGATGGTTACCGGACCATGTGTATGGTTTTAATTCATGATATTGTCGAAATTGACGCAGGTGATACGTATGCCTACGACAATGCAGGGATACAGACACAGAGAGAACGTGAGCTTGCTGCGGCAGACCGGATTTTCCGGCTGCTTCCCGCAGATCAGGCGGAATGGATGCGCAATTTGTGGGATGAATTTGAAGAATGGAAAACTCCTGAGGCCTGTTTTGCGCATACGTTGGACAACCTGCAGCCGCTGACTTTGAATCATGCAACCGGAGGCAGATCCTGGAGGGAACACCAGATACAAAAGGTACAGCCTATGAAGCGCAATGCCAGGACAATGGAAGGCTCAAAACGGCTGTGGAATTATGCGCATGAAATTATAAGAGAGCATGCGGAAAAGGGGGATTTGATACAGCCGCCAAAGGAAGCTGAGAGGGGGAACTGAGAATGCGTATTTTAGTAGCAGAGGATGAGAAAAATCTGAACCAGATCATCGTAAAGGAACTGGTGAAAAGCCATTACACAGTGGACAGCTGTTACGATGGAGCTTCTGCGCTTGATTATATTCGCTGTACGGATTATGATGCTGCAATTCTTGATATTATGATGCCGGGAAAAAGCGGGATTGAAGTGGTAAAAAGCCTGCGCAAAGAGAAAAATCGTGTGCCGGTATTATTTTTAACGGCCAGGGACAGCGTGGAGGACCGGGTAGCCGGTCTGGATGCGGGGGCTGATGACTATCTGGTGAAGCCTTTTTCGCTGGATGAGCTGCTTGCGCGGGTGCGCGTGATGCTGAGAAGGACTTCCGGTCATGTGACCAATTGCTTCACACTTGCAGATCTGAAGGTGGACTGTGATGCCAGAACGGTTTTCAGGGGAGATACCCGGATCGATTTATCCAGCAAGGAATTTGCGGTGCTTGAATATCTGATCCGAAATCAGGGAATTGTACTAACAAGGGAAAAAATCGAGCATCATATCTGGAATTATGATTATGAGGGCGGTTCCAATGTAATTGATGTGTATATCCGCTATCTTCGCAGAAAAATCGATCAGAACTTCGAACCGAAGCTGATCCATACGATCCGTGGAACCGGCTATGTGCTGAGGGAAAATAAATGAGAAGGCTGTCTATCAAAGGGAAGGTGACGCTCTGGTACAGCCTTTTCATGCTTCTTCTCACGGCGGTCGTTCTGGCGCTTCTTTTTTCACTCGGCGACCAGCAGATCATTGCCTCCGTGCAAAATAATCTGGAGAGCGTTGTATCGGAGAATCTGATGGAAATTGAATATGATGAAGAAGACGGACTTGAAACAGATGAGGATTTCAATTTCTTTCAGAACGGAGTTTACCTGCTTTTGTATGATGAGCAGGGGCAGCTTCTGGCTGGAAAGCTGCCGTACTCGATGAAGAAGGCTCAGACTCCGATGCTGAAAAACGGGGAAATACAGACAGAAACGATACAGTCGGTCCGCTGGATGTTTTTTGACATTTATCATCCGTTGGACACCGATGAAAGTGTGTGGGTACGTGGAATTGCTTCGCAGAGCGATGCGGAGGCAGGTCTGGGAATCCTTTTGAAGCTGGCAGTGATCATTCTGCCTGTTTTTGTGCTGGCAGTTGCAGCAGGCGGTTATTCGATTACCTGCAGAGCATTTCGGCCGGTTGAAAAGATACGGAAAACAGCAGAGGAGATTGCCGGGAGCCATGATTTATCCAGAAGGATTCATCTTAAAGGCGGAAAAGATGAAATTTCCCAGCTTGCCGAAACATTTGACCAGATGCTTTACAGACTTGAGGAGGCCTTTGAGAGAGAAAAATGCTTTACTTCAGATGCCTCCCATGAACTGCGGACGCCGGTTTCCGTTATTATTTCGCAAAGTGAATACAGTCTGCGCCATGAGGAGTCCTCTGAGGAAATGAAGGAAAGTCTGCAGGTCATACTGGGACAGGCACAGAAAATGTCGGAACTGATCGCACAGCTTCTGATGCTTTCACGGGCAGATCAGGGACGGCTGAAGCTTCAGAAGGAAAAAATAAACCTGAGCGAACTTGTGGAAGTGATTGCGGAAGAAGAAAAGGAGCGGGCAGCGAAACGCCGTATTCAGATCCTGACGGACATAGAAGCGGATCTGTACATGGAAGGGGATGAAACTCTGATGATGCGCTGCTTTATGAATCTGATTGAAAATGCCATTGTTTATGGAAAAGATGAGGGACATATATGGATCGGGCTGAAAAAGCGGGGGGAAACGCTCTGCGGCTATGTAAAGGACGACGGGATTGGGATAGAGCCGGAACATTTGCCGAGGATATGGGAGCGTTTTTATCAGGCAGATCCTTCCCGCAGCGCGCTGAAAGGCGGAAATTCCGGTCTGGGCCTGTCTTTTGTAAAATGGATCGTTGAGGTACATGGCGGAACCGTCAGAGCAGAAAGCTGCAAACAGGAGATTGTACAGGAAGAGGTTCAGAAGAATGTTCAGAAGAAAGTTCAGGAAGGAACGGCATTTTATCTGGAATTTCCGCAGATACCTTTTTTGCGCTAACAGGAAACAGAAATAGATCTTTGGTGATCCGGACAGAAAAAGTCCCCCGGCAGATATCGAAAATCTGCATGTATCATGCATGACAGATTTCGGTTCTTCGGGGGACTTTTCATTTCACTGCCGGTTCAGCGTAAAATAACGCAGATTAGCGACCGCAGCATTTTTTGTATTTTTTACCGCTTCCGCAGGGGCAGGGATCATTGCGTCCGATCTTTTTGCCCTTTACGATGGTGTGAGAAGAATGCTCTGCTTTGTAGAGCTCTGCTCTTTTTTCCTTTGTCAGCAGGGCATCCCACTGAGGCAGTTCATATAACCAGTCGGCTTTAGCGCCTACCATGTTGTAGTACAATTTTTCTTTGTCGTAATCAAGACTTACCTGGGTATCCTCTTCCATGGTGTCGATGGGATTGGGCTCCTTCAGACTGTCGTTGATACCATCCAGAAAACCAGCCATAACAGCGGGTTTTACATCATATCTGGCAGCCAGCTCTGCAACAGTACCGTTGATAACCTCTGTTTCCTGCAATAATTTTGCATAGATATTTTTTTCAACTTCAAAGTACTGAGACCAGAACTGCTGGTACATCTGCTGATTGCTGCTGTTTGCTTCGGCAAGTTTCTGCCATTCATCTAATAATGCCATGATTCCATCCTCTTTCTATTGCATTTGTATATATTCTCTGTTACGAGGTGTATTCCCGGGTAAAAACAGATTTTTACAGTAGATCCGGAAAATAGCGGACAGGGAATACGATCAAGATTGAGTATAAACAAAGAAGAGGCTTTTGTAAAGACGTTTTCGAGTGAAAATACAAACTCTCTTTGCCTGGCGAGGCATGAAGCCGGGGAGCGTGAATATAATGTAAGGATATCGGGGGAGGTTTTTTGTGTGAAATCTGGTTGGAGACAGAGAATTTCTGTTTTGCTGATAATGGTTCTGGTCTGGGGACAGGAATACAGTGCATTGGCTGCCGGTGCGGCTGGGGAAAATTCTTTTTGGGCAGCAAAGGAGTATGTATCAGAGACTGTAAAGCGTACACAGGAGGAAATGGAGAAAACCAGGGAAACGGAAGAAACCGAGGAAACAAAGGAACCCAGGCTTGCGCTTCATGCGAAGGGGGCTGTGCTGATGGATGGGTATACGGGGCGTGTTTTATATGGAAAAAATGCGTCGCTGGCGCTTCCTATGGCGAGTACGACCAAAATTATGACCTGTATCGTGGCATTGGAGTATGGAGATCCGGAGGCGCCGGTTGAGATTTCCTCCTATGCGGCCTCTATGCCGGATGTGCAGCTGGGGATACAGGCAGGAGAAACGTATCAATTGGGAGATCTGCTGCTTTCACTGATGCTGGAGAGCCATAATGATTCAGCGGCCGCAATCGCAGAATTTATTGCAGAACAGGTACTGGCAGAAAGCAGAAAAAAGGTACTGGCAGAAAACAGAGAAG
>JAUNPP010000197.1 GCA_030536685.1 Lachnospiraceae bacterium | reverse complement strand
ATTTTACTTAATCCTGTTTTATTTAACTCTGTTTTGTTCAGAAGTTTTTCTTTTGTAATCGCTGATAGAGCATTTGCAAAAAAATACCCATGAAAAAGCCAAATCTACCACTAATATATTGTAATTGTTCTTTCTTCCAATTTTTGCTGAAGATAACTCGACGTCTATATAGGTCCAATTAAATTCCCAGAAGATTCGTGTCAGATGTGTCTATGAAAGAAATGCCAATACGGCTTACTTTGATAACATCTGTCTCCGTAAGGACCCGATCGCCTGTTATAAATATGACAGTGAAGGAAATGTAACGGCTGTTGACACCACAGGCAATGACCAGCTGACATTTGCTTACAGCGCAGGAAATCTGATCAAGGAGCAGAGCAAAGGGGAAGGTACTTATGATTACAGCTATGACAGTAAGCATAACCTGACCAAAGCGACCAATGATGGTGTGGATATGGTCCTGACCTATGATGCGATGGGACATGTAAAGAACACAAAAGTACAGAATACCGCGTCTTCTGCGAATAAAACGATTACTACATCAGCAGAATATACGACAAATGGAGAATATCTGGCATCTCAGACGGATGCGACAGGATCTAAAACAACCTATAAAACAAACGATATCGGATTAACAGAGTCTGTAACCGATGCACTAAGTCATAAGACTGCATATGGGTATAATACGAAAAATGACCGTCTGACTTCGGTTACGCTTGACGATGGTACGGCTGCAACTTATACTTATGCTAACGGAGTACTGGATTCCATTGTCCGCAGCAGCCTGCTGCCGGATGGAGCTACAAAGGTCAGCCAGAAGTATGGTTTCACCTACGATATTTATGACAATGTCACTTCTGTTAAGGTGGGAAATAAAACACTGGTTTCCTATACGTATATGGCTCATAATGGTCCGCTGAAGAAGATCACTTACGGCAATGGAAGCACGGTAGAGTATGGATATGATGTACTCGGACGTGTGATAACAGAAAAACGGGATGGTACGTTAAAGTATCGTTATGTTTACAGCAGTGAAGGAGACCTGAGCCGGAAAGAAGAAGTTGACAGCAGCGGGAAAGTGATCAAAGCAACCTGTTATGAATACGACAGTCTTGACCGATTGATCCGCAGCTGGGAAGAAGTCCAAAAGAGCGGTGCATTACGCCGTGAAGTCCTGACTGAGCATACTTATGATACCTCAAACCGGATCAAAAAACAGAGCTGGCAGACAGGAGACGGCACTTCCCGCTCAGAAACCTACACGTACAACAATAAAGACGGCACACTGTCCAAGATGAAAACGGCCTCCGGACGTGAGATCACGCTGATGTATGATTATCTGAAACGTCTGCAGAGCAAAACTGACGGTGCACGTACTGCTGCTTATTCCTACAAGAATACAGGAAGCACCGGAACGACCACACAGGTAGAAAAGATCGCCTGGAGCGGAATGGGCACCAATGACCTGGCATTCGGCTACACGTATGATAAGCTGGGAAATATCATAAAAGTCACCCATAATGATCAGACTGTGGCAGAGTACACCTATAATGTTCAGTCTCAGCTCCTCACCGCAAAACTGCCGCAGAGTAATCAGGAATACACCTACAGCTATGATACCGGCGGCAACATCCGAAGTATCAAAGAAAACAACAATGGCACGGAAACGACCAAAACGTTCCGTTATACGGACAGTGACTGGAAAGACCTGCTCACTGCTGTAGACGGACACAGTTTAACCTATGATACTTGTGGAAATCCGTTAACATACTACAATGGAAAAGACTGGACTTTTACCTGGAAAGAAGGCAGACGCCTTGCAGCAGCAAAGTCCGGAACAACCTCTGTCAGCTATACTTATGATGCAGAAGGAATGCGTACCAGCAAGACCATCGATGGGGTAAAGCATAACTATGTTTATCTTGGTGATCTGCTGGTGGAAGAAACCTGGGGAAATAATACGCTGCGGTTCTCTTACGATGAGCAGAATCGCCCTTATTCTGTACAGTACAATAGTAATCTGTACTATTACGTACTGAACCAGCAGGGAGATGTGATCCGTCTTGTAAACGGTGACGGTGTGATCCGAGGGGAATATACGTATGATGCCTGGGGAAATATTCTGAAGGTAACTGCAACAGCAGAAATCGGAAATGTGAATCCGCTGCGGTACCGGGGATATGTGTATGACAGTGAAACGGGATTCTATTATGTAGGAAGCCGGTATTATGATGCGGAGAATTGTCGGTTTATAAGTGCGGATGATACAGAGTTATTAACTACTACGATGGATGATATTACAGATAAAAATCTGTATGCTTATTGTGATAATGATCCCATTAATAGAGTTGATGAAAAGGGAGATATTTGGAAAAGATATGTTTTAGTACGGTTTATACCTTTAAATCCTCCTGTTTTTATAGCGGCTTGTGTAGTATATGTTGGGCTTTCATATCTTGCACGGAAATATGTTAAGGCAAGAAAAAATGGATTTTCTATAACGGGTTGGCTTCGAGCAAATGCTAGGCGACCTAAATTGTCGAATGGTGGGAGAAAGGCTAGAGATTCGAGTAAAAATGAACGACATGGTGATAGTGGAAGAGCTTTAGAAAAAGCAAAAAAACAAACAGATAAATTAGATAAAGAGTTAAAAAATGCAACTAGTCGTAGAGAAAAAAAGAAAATCAATAATAAAAAGAAGAATATCAACAAGAAAGCGAGAAAAGAAAGACGAGGGGAAAATCATTCTATGAAACAGAAACGGTAATACGATAATGAATTATTTTTTCTCAAATTTATCTGTTAAGAAAAATCTTTCATTACGTAAATAATATGTAAACTCTTCCCGTATTATCGATATTTTAACAAAGTTGACAGAGATAATATGGGAAGTTATTCTAATAATAAAAAAATATGTGCAGATTAACAATTAATGTTATATTTTTTACAGAAAGGTAAAAGTTATGATAATTACGTTTGGAGTGGGGATAGAGGAGATTAAGTTTGGTTTAGTGCCATCAGAAGTAATTGAAATATGGGGAGAGCCAGATCAAATTAAAGAAGATGAACGAGAGGATTTTGTTGTATATTATTATAATGAAAAAATGACAAAGTTATATTTTTATTCTGAGTGGGGGGATAAATTAGTTACAATATATATAACGAATCCCCGTCTACAAGTATGGAATCAAAAGGTAATTGGAACAAAAAAAATGCAGATTGAAAGGATGCTGGATGAGAATGGTATTCAATCAAAAGTATACGATGATTATGATATGATCAACAGTATATTTTGTGAAGAAATCTGGTCAATATTTGGATTTGAATATGAACGTTTAACAACGATAGAATTTAGTGTTTTAGAAGATGAAAATGGAAATGGTAAATGGCCGTTAGCGTGAGATGTTATGATAGCTTTTTAATCACAGAAGTTAAAGAATAGTATTTGATTATATGGAGGGGAGATATCATGTTTATTGAATATGGTTTTGGATTAAAAGAAGTGCCTTTAGCTTTTGATAAGTTGGTAGATATTCCATTTGGATTAACACAGGAACAGTTGATTCAATTACTGGGAAAACCGGATAAAATCATAGATGACGAAGAGATTCTACCGGAACCAACCTATTATTACAATGAATTGATGACAAATTTTCAGTTTGATCCGGAAGAAGATAATCGTCTTGATGAAATAGATACTTCTCATCCAGAAGTTCGTTTATGGAATGAAAAAGTGATAGGAAAGACCAGTAGCGAAATAAAACAGTTACTTTATTTACATGACATAGATTCTTTCGAATATGAAGATTATGAGACAATGACATATATAAATAATGAAGCAATTGCTTTTGGATTTGAATTTGATAAAGTAGTAGAAATTGTTTTTTGGATTTGCTATGAAAATGATGG
>JAUNPP010000196.1 GCA_030536685.1 Lachnospiraceae bacterium | reverse complement strand
ATACCTTCTTCTTTCTCCACTTTTCATGGTGTTTTCTTTCGTTCCATACCTTTTTCTTTTCTCCACTTTTCATGGTGTTTTCTTCTGCTCCGTACCTTCTTCTTTTTCCTTTTTCAGGCTTTCTCCTGAGAAATCGGATGTTTTTTTTCCTGCGGAATAAGATGTCCCTTTTCGAGCATTTTCCGGTTTTCCTCGGTGTAGGGAATGGCGGGGATGCGGATGGAGACGGTGGTTCCTTCGTCTGGTTCACTTTCAATCGTCAGGCCGTATTCCTTGCCGAAGAGAATCTGAAGGCGGTTGTTGACATTGACAAGGCCGACTCCTGAGCCGTGTTTGTGAATCCGGCTGCTGTCGGTCAGCAGGAGTTTTACTTCCTCCTCGGACATGCCGATTCCGTTATCTGTTACGGAAAGAATGATGGTTTCATCCTCCTGTTTTCCGGTTACTCTGATTTCCCCGCAGTCGTCGATGTCCATGCTGCTGACTCCGTAATTGATGGCATTTTCAAGGATGGGCTGAAGAATCAGCTTTACCGTGCAGTATGAATGCAGGGAAGGATCGACATCAAATACGGTGGAAAATGAGTTTTTATATCGTATTTTCTGGATGTTCATGTAGCTTTGCGCATGCTGCAGCTCATCCTTTATGCTGATTACCGTGCGGCCCTTGGAGAGGCTGATCCGAAAAAGTCTGGCGAGCTGGGAAATCATAAAGACGGCTTCATCGTTGCGTTCTCCCTCGATCATCCAGGTAATGGATTCCAGCGTGTTGTACAGAAAATGCGGATTAATCTGGCTTTGCAGAACGGCGAGCTCGCTTTTGCGCCGCTCCGTCTGTTCCATTACGATTTCCTTCATAAGCGTGTCAATCTGCTCATAGGAGTTTTGAATGGAATCGCCGAGATGGCGGATTTCCAGTGAGCCGCCGATATAGATTTTTGGCTTTTCTCCGGCTTCATATTCCATAACGGAATTGTTCAGCTTCAGAATAGGGCGTGAGATTCTGACTGAGATCACGCGGTTGATGGCAACGAGCATCATCACCATCAGAATCGTAAGCATGACGATGAAGTAGCGGATGTTGAGCATTCTGTGGATAAATGTGGAATGCGGGATGACGCCGATCAGTTTCCAGCCGGTGTAGCTGATCGTGTTTACCACTACCTTGCGCTGTTCGCCTTCAAAGGTTTCATCGTAGACGCCCTCCTTGTTTTTCGCTGCCGCTCTGTTATTTTCATGGTAAATACCATTGCTGATCTGAATCTGCTGCGGGTGGTAGATAATCTGCCCGTCGCCGTCGCACAGGTAGTAGTACTGCCCGTTGTTTAAGGTATTGATCTGCTTCATCATGCGTGAAATGCTGGAAAAATCCATATCTACCAGCAAAACGCCTGACTGGGAAACGCCATGGTCGGTAAGCTCTACGACGCGGCTTAAAGAAATAACCCAGTAGTAGCGCAGGGAAGCATCATCGAACAGGTTCTGAATGTGCGGGGTGGAAAAGTGCAGGTTTTCCATTTTATTGACCGCCTGCTGATACCATGGCTGTCGGGTTACGTTGGGGTCCTCCTTCTGGGCGGCAACCGGTTCTGCGGCAATCAGGCTTCCGTGGTCATTGTAGATCGCAATGCTGCGCAGATTATCGCGGTTTGCCTCATATAACAGATTCATTCCCTTCTGGATTTCCTTGTCCTGATTGGAAAAATCATTTTCTTTTATGACATTGTAGTAGGCGGTATCAGAAATCTGGCGCATACTGAGCAGATAATTTTCCAGATTTTCCTCGGTCTGCTCCATCAGCTTCTGCGTGCTTTGTACGGTTTCCTGACGGGATAAATTGGAAAATCTGATATACAGCACGATTCCAAGAATCAGCATGATGAAAATCGAGACAACGGAAAAGGCAATCATAAGTGTGGACTGGATTCCCCGCGGCTTAAACTGATCCGGAAGCCGGAAATATTTGTTTTTTATATTATTCAATCTTTTGCGTGCTCCGTTCTGTATTTTGAGGGCGCTGTTCCGAAATTTCGTTTAAACACATAACTGAAATAATTCGGGTCGCTGTAGCCAACACTCTGAGCGATGATATAGCTTTTTTCATTGGTTTCGATCAGCAGGCGCGCGGCCCGTTTCATGCGGTAATCTGTCAGATAGCCGATAAAGGACATTCCCGTTTCCTTTTTGAAAATCGTGGAAAAATAGGAATTTGACAGTCCCAGCGCATCGCAGACATGATCCAGAGAAAGTTCTTCATCAGAATAGTTGTTGTGGACATATTCCTTTGCTTTCAGCACAAATGACTGCGTTGATTTGCTTCGCGCGCTGATCAGCTTTTCGTGGAAGGAGAAGCTGATGTCAGTGAGCCAGGCCTGCAGGCTTTCCTGATCCATATCAAGAAGCGTACCGTACAGATTTTTCATATCTCCTGAGAAATCATCGAGGGAAATATCGTTGTTAATGGAAAAGCGGTAGAGCGCGCTTACCAGCTCCATAACAGCAATATGGTACTGCTGCAGTGATTTTACAGGAAAAGAAATATGATTCAGACAGACATTGACCGCTTCTGTGATATCTTCCGCAGAGCCCATACGAATCATCTTAAACAATCTGGAAAAATCGGCATCGTTCATGGAGTCGGAGCTGCTCATTTCCTGCGGCGCGATTTCTTTCATGTTGATCGCCCGGCAGGAGCCGTAGATGACCCGGTAAGAAACGGCCTCCCTTGCGCTGATGTAGGACTGGGACAGGGAAAGGATGTTTTTGCAGACAGGCCCGATTCCCACGGTGACGTCAGCGCCGATAATACGGTGCATGTAGCGGCAGAAATGATCGCACTCGTCAGTCAGATCAGAAACATCATTTTCATGGTTCAGCTGCGTGATCAAAATGGTATTTCCAAGGTAGGCAAAGCACTTGGCCCGCCATTTTTCCCCCAGATGTTCATCCGCCTGTTTCTGAACGGAGGTCGACAGGAGAAGAGGATTCATATTTTTCGCGTCCTTTCCGGCTGCGGTATGGATGACAAGGCAGCAGAAAAAAGGCCCCTCAAAGGAAAGCTGGTAGTCTGAAAGATACTTGGAAAGCTCATGCTCCTGAATCCGGCCCTCGATCAGAGTGGAGTAGAAGTTGATCTGCAAAAGAGGCAGAGATTCCATATAGTATTTCTGCAGAATCTCCACATTGCGCTTTTCATTAAATTCCTGATCCAGTTTTATTTTCAGCTGTGTGAAAACATTCGTCAGCTCAATCGAATTAACCGGCTTCAGAATATACTCCTCCACCTCCAGATGAACGGCTTCTTTGGCATATTCAAATTCATCAAACCCTGTAAAAATCAAAATCTTGGTTGCAGGAAAATCTGCTTTAATATGACCAGACAGTTCCATTCCGTTCATGTAAGGCATTTTGATATCCGTCATTACAACATCCGGCTGAAACTCCTCCACCATTTCAAGCGCCTTTATACCATTGTTGGCATATCCGATCACAGAAAATCCAAGCCCCTCCCAATTGATTTTTTTCATAATAACCTGTATAACTTCTTCCTCATCATCGACCAGAAGAACTGTATAGCGATCCATTTGTGCAAATTTCCTCCCCTGTCTGTTTTTTGTAAACTCACCAACATTTAAGAATGTCACCCAACATTCAGGAATGCCGAAAAGCCTGCATGATATCCGAAAGTAAAGCAGCTTCACTTTAATATGCAATACCGGATTCACCCGTATTTCATGCAGATAATACTGCACTATATTATAACAAATGCATAATTGAATGTAAACGCATGCTTTTCATAGCGGTGTACTCTGTTAATATGGAAAGGTGTAGAGGCTCCATTACAGTATTGTCCTGTTCGGGGACCCGCTCTCGCTTTGATCGAACGCAGCGGTACTAAACTCTCGAACTGTCTTTCAGACAGCCCGATCGTT
>JAUNPP010000037.1:20771-24405 GCA_030536685.1 Lachnospiraceae bacterium | reverse complement strand
GCACCAAAGGTGCGACATATAGATGCTCGGTAATTCAATTGCCGGGTAGTTCACTTATGATGTACCTGCAAAAAGCAATACACAATTGGATAACCAGAATTTAAGAATTAAGCACTGACTTTCGAGTCGGTGCTTTTGTGCCGATTCAAGCAAAAGTACAGCTAAAGTAGTATGAAAAAGCAATTTCCACATATATATCACGATTATTAGCACATCCTGTACATAAAATTTAAAAGCAATGTCTGTATAAAAATCTTCTTCATAAATGACATCCCTCTGAAATATTTAAGCAGCATGAAAGCTGTAAACACTAAAATTATAGATGATAAAAAAGAGTTCTTGTTTGTTTCATACAGGGGCTTTTTTTAAAGAAGAAATTGAGATTTTTTTGGGGAAAAGCACAGAAAAAAGGCCGTTGTCTAATCAAGACAACGGCTGATAATAGTTTAAATAATCTTAAAGTATTGTACTATAAGGTTTTCGCTCAAAAAACATATAACTATCAGGCATTTGGCTTAAATCTGACCATTATCCTGACGGTAAATCGATATGCTTTCCAAACTCTCGATTTGTTTCTTTTTCTGTTCTATAGAAGGATGAACGTAGCGCTGTAAGGTTGTGCTGACATCTGCATGCCCCAGAATTTCGCTAAGCGATTTGATATCAATCCCGCTTTCCACACATCGTGTGGCAAACGTGTGGCGAAGAGTATGAAAGGTCAGACTTTCAATCCCGGCCTCCTTTAACACATGCTTATATTTTTCCAGGCAGACTCTGGGTTCCGTAAAACTGCCGCTGCCTGTCAGAATGTAGAATTCCTGTTCAGAACGAAATTTTGCTATATGGCGCAGCAAAAAGGACGGCAGAGGTACGAGGCGGACGGAACAGGCTGTTTTTGGGCGTTCGATGACTACTTTGGTTTTATGGTCCGGATCAGGTGAAAGGTTGCGCATGCGGATGACTGTTTTAGAGACGTAGACAAGCCTGTCCTCAAAATCAATATCACCCCACTGCAGCGCACAAACCTCCCCGATTCGTAAACCTCCGTACAATGCAATTAATACCCCTGCTTCAAATGGGTTGGCGGACTGGAAGAGAATCTGCTCCAGCTTCTGTTGCTCTCCACGGGTCAGTACCCTGGTATCCGACTGCATATTTCGAGGACAGAACAGTTTATTTTCCACACTACATGGGTATTTCTGCCTTCTGGCATATTCCAATCCCATCAACAAGACGGATCGGATATCCAGCACTGTTTTGGCTGCCAATCCACCTTGATGATCGCAGCGCCCGGAATCCAGCTTTGCCTTTAAAAACCCGTCCAAAATATCAGTTGTAACTGCCGAAACGGAATATCTCCCGAGTTCCGGAAGAATATGCTGTTCGAGCAAGTTCATATAATTCGCATAGCTGGATTCCTTAATGGAACCCCTGCGTGAATCCAGCCATTCCATCATTAGCTCCCTAAATGTCATCTTCATCCGGCTGTTATGGCTGACGGGCTGCTTTCCTAATGCCGACCTGGTAAGGAATTCCATCTTTTTGCTTTTAACCTCCTGATAAGTCCTTCCATATAAATAACGGTAACAAGCTTTCCCTTCCAGTGAATAGCCGGTAATGACCCTGGCTTCCCACCGCCCGTCTTTTCGTTTATAAATGTTTTCTCCATGACGTCCCATTTCTTTCGTTCTCCTTTCATTTGAATTGGCTTTGCCCCACGATAATCTTGACTAAAATATTGACTGTAAAAAACGGAAATCGTGTGAGATTTCCTCTGTAAATTGAGTAAAACTATAATCTAAGCGTTGACAAATCGGTTTTACATGGTATTATATTATTTGTAGATATAAATCAGGGACAAATTTATCCCTCTTATAGTACAATACTTTACGAGTATTTGATACGTTATTATATCTATTGTATAGCATATCCAGAAAAGGGGTGATATATGATGAAACGTGAGTGGGCAAACCCGGCGTTTAAATTTGTACCGATGGATTTGAGCGGGCTCGGTGATGTAAACCAGCTGTCTGATGCAGAACTGAAGATAGAGCTGGAAAACCGGGGATACCAGTTCAAGAAGAAGTTTCAGTTGAAAGACTGTTATCTTCAACGGGAGATAGGAGACAGCGATGTACTGATATCGGTTGGGGAGAATATAGCAGATTTTAATGGATACATTGAATTGACTACCGGAGCTGCGTTTTTGTGCAGGGAGCTAAAAGAACCGCATACAACAAAGGAATTAGAGAAAGCATTAGAAGATGAATTCCATATCCCGCATAAACAGGCGGTAGAAGATGTACTCAACTTTTTGAGTGAGCTTCAAGAGAAAGATATGGTGGTCATTTCATGATGAATTCCGGAGAACACAATCCGAATGATGCGAATATCCTTGGACAGATGCCAAAGCGGAACCCCACAACAGGTACGTTTGAACTTACAATACGGTGCAACCTTCATTGTAAAATGTGTCTTTTCCGCCGTGATGACTGTAAAAATGCTGAACTTAAAAAGAATGAGCTGACAGCATCCCAGTGGATGGATATGGCGCGTCAGGCGGCAGATGCAGGTACGTTCTCAATCCTGATCACAGGTGGAGAGCCGATGCTTCGTCCGGATTTCTGTGAAATATGGAAGGGAATCTATCGATATGGATTTGTACTGACACTATATACCAACGCTACACTTGTAACCCCAGAGGTCATGGAAACACTCAAAAAGTACCCGCCGCATAAGATCGGCGTTACTATTTATGGAGCCAGCCCGGAGACCTATGAAAAGGTATGCGGAAATGCAAATGCTTTCCAAAAGGCAATGGACGGCATACATGAGCTCTCCGCACTCCCATCGAAGATGGAATATCGGATGACTGTCATCCAGGATAACATGGCAGACAGCAAAGCGGTCACAGAACTGGTTCAGCGGGAGTTCGGCGAAAAAGCGTTTCTCATGCAGGATATAACCGTCATGCATGCGGTCAGAGGCGGCTGTGCCGACGTGGATTCGTGCAGACTCACACCTGAGATGGAGGCAAAGAGGAGTTATGATCATATCATGGATGTAATGCGTAAGGTGGTCGGATCTTCCTTTGATCCTCAAAAAGTCAGGCTGGATCCACAGCTGGAAAAGAAAAGATTCGAAACCAATTGCAAAAAAACTGTCATATATTCAATTTTCGGATGTAATGCTGGGATGAGCCAGTACACAGTTACTTATGATGGAAAGCTTACAGGCTGCCAATTACTAGATCTGTTCTATACAGACCCAATTGAGATGGGATTTAGGGAAGCATGGAATCATTTTCCTTATGTGGTAAAGCTTCCACCTGTTTCTGAAAAATGTAGAAACTGCGACGTAGTCGCAGAATGTCAATCCTGTTATGCAACCCGCTATGCAGAAACGGGGAGCCTGAACGGCTGCTCGGACTATCTATATAGAGATGCATATATACGTAGCAAGTTTAAAGAAAAATTGAGGAGGAATAAAAGTTATGAGTAAAACATATGAAAAACCAGGAATAAAGTTTGTTTCATTCGATAATGAGTCAGCAATCGCAGCTGGCGGGAACTGCTGGTCACAGGACGTAAACGGAACAAACGCAGACCACAAATGGATCTATGACACAGACCAG
>JAUNPP010000037.1:0-20671 GCA_030536685.1 Lachnospiraceae bacterium | reverse complement strand
GGTTACGCATGGTTTATAAGCAATGGGGAGAGCTGTGGAAACGGAAATATCGTGGAATACATTCAGTATGGACATGAAGATGGAAAAGATCAGAACGGCAATGTGATAGATGCATACCCGATAGAAGAAGAAATGAAAGAATTAATCAATGAAGCGGCAGCTGACCCGAGCAACCATGGGCTGAAAGCGTTAGTCAGCACAGATGGGTTCTATATCAGTTGATTAAAGCAGCCAATTTTTACGCCGACATCTGCGGGTTAAAGACAGCATTCACTTCAAGGTTAAGTGATGAGATGTGGGATATCTGGAGCTGGAAGATTGACCCATATAAAAGCTCATTTTCGATTGCCGGATCTCACCTTGTGATTGAACGTACATTTGATAACCGAACCATTAAGGAACTTGAAAAACTGGTGCTTTTACAGGGCGAAACTGCTGGACAGTTTGAACGCCGGATATATAAAGATCCGAATGGCGGCACCCTTTGGCTGCTCATGCAAATACAAAAACAGAAAATCTATCTTCTGTATCATATGAGCGAAGAATTGAACTGTATTACGCTCCTGCAAGATAACACAAACAGTGCAGGTACCATGGCGTTTGCCCATCTGACATGGCTGATGCCGGGTGTATTCTTAAAATATGATAATCTTACTTTTCACGGTGTTTTGCTGGAGCACGAAAATCGTGGGATTATCATATCTGCAGCCTCAGGCACCGGAAAGACAACACATGCAAGGTTGTGGCGTGATCTAAAGAATGCACTAATCATCAATGGAGATAGAGCATTGTGTAAAAACATGGATGGCAAATGGCGGGGCTATGGCATGCCATGGTCTGGAACGAGCGGAGAACAAATGAACCGCAATATTCCTATAACTGCATTGGTGATTCTAAAACAGAGCAAAACGAATCATACAGAAATCTTAAAAGGACTGGATGCGTTTGCTGCTGTTATGAAAAATCTGCAGTATCCAAGATGGAACGCAGGATTAGCGGGTACCGCTTTAGATTTGGTGAATGAATTTTTATCTGATATACCGATTATTAAATTGTATTGTCGCCCGGATGATGAGGCAGTCGATGTATTGAACACAGCATTGGAGAGTCTGGAACATGAAGTGTGAGAAAAAATGTGAGAAAAACCATATAAGAATGATCTCCTCACAAATCTTATTTGCAGCAATACGGGAAGAGCTTGCCTGTAATCGGCAGGCGTCTTTCACTGTTACGGGTATGAGTATGTGGCCGTTTATCTGTCATGGGAGAGATAAGGTGGTTGTTGGCGCAGTCAAACCGGAAGAACTCCGAAAAGGAGATATCATCCTGTTCCAGCCGGTGAAAGATAAGTTTATTCTTCATCGTATCACCAAGCGTTCGTTAGAATACTTTGAAACCACAGGTGACGGGAACCTGTTCCGGGATGGGAGATTCGCGTATGATTGCGTAATCGCAAAAGTAGATAAAGTAATACGTAATGGGAAGAGCATTGACTGTAACAATAGGGGATGGAAGATGCTTTCGCAAATGTGGATATTCCTGTTTCCCATCCGGAAGCAGATATTTCATACATGGTTCCGGATTCGGAAGTATATAAGACCGGATGCCGGAAAGACCAAATAACAGGTATGAGACAAAAAAGAGAGAGTTTCTTTAATTACGTTCAGTGGACGAAACGATTGCTCGTAAGTTTTAACGAGGGTTTCGTCCATTTTTTAATCATTTTCCCGGAAATTTTTCCGGGAAAATGAGAGTTTATGAGAATAAAAATTCAACATCTCTATTCTTCCCTACGGAGTCTGACCTTATTGCGTGCTCGTCTGCGTTTTTCGTCTTCGATGGCAGCATAATGTTTCCGGGTCGTATTCACATCTGAGTGCCCCAGTACATCTGCTACCAGATAGATGTCTCCGGTTTCCTGATAGAGCTGTGTGCCATATGTACTGCGCAGTTTATGCGGAGTGATGTGTTTCAGAGCAGTAACAGCCTGGGTGTATTTTTTCACCAGTTTCTCTACGCTCCTGACACTGATACGCTTTTTCTGGAGGGATAAAAACAGAGCATCTTCATGTCCTTCGCAGGCGATGATTGCTGTTCGTTCTTCCAGATAATTCAAAAGCGCTTCCTCCACTTCATCACCAAAGTATAAAATGACCTCTTTGCCGCCTTTTCGGTGGATTTTCAATCCGGCATTTTTGAAATCCAGATCCTGAACATCGATGCCGACACATTCAGAAACACGAATGCCGGTGCCAAGCAGCAAAGTAAGAAGCGCCAAATCCCGGACTCGGGTCTTATTATGGAAGTTTTTCTGTTGTTTGGTCAGATGGTCACCCTGATCTACATGATCCAGCAGCAGGGCGATTTCATCTGTGTCCAGGCGAATGATCGGCTTTTCATGAATTTTAGGCAATTCCACAAGTGCGGCGGGATTATAACGGATAACCTCCCGCCGGTAATAGTAATTGTAAAATGCCTTGAGTGAAGAGACCTTGCGCATGATTCCACGGGTTTGATTCAGATGTTCTTCCTCATCTTTCTGATAATATTTCAGATATTCCATGTATTGCTCCAGATCGGCCGGCTTCAGCTTTTCCAGATCAGCTGGCTGAAGAGCTTCCAGACCTGTCTGGGCAAAGTCCTCATAATTTTCTATAAGATAATAGAAAAAAATTCTCAGATCATATGCATAGGCAATGCGGGTGCGGGATGAAGTTGTCTGTTCAATTCCCCGGAAAAATTCCCGAACAAAAGGGGGCAGTTCTGCAATCAGCTGCCGCAGCTTCACGGTATTCTCGATATCGATTTGTTCGTGATATGGACGATTTTTAGATTCCGCCATTTAACACATCCTCTTTTACCGTTTCGCTGTTTTGCTTCCTGTCCGTTTCCTGTTGCTTTCTGTTCATTTCCTGTTGCTTCCTGTCCATTTCTCTTTTTTTCCTGGAAACCGGTTTTGGACGCTCGATTTTTTCCGGCCAGCCTTTGATATTGCCATTGCAGATTGCGGTAAACATACGGTTTTTACAGCCAGGATAATCGGTGTTCAGCTGACGAAGCAGATTTTTAACGCCTTCCCGCTGTGTATGTCCATCGGCAGGACATGGATTTTTGCTTACGGGGAGATTATTTTTATGCATAAATCCAATGATATCGGCTTCATTGATGTACATCAGGGGGCGGATTACCGTTACCTCCATGCGATCCAGATATGTTTTGGGTGAAAATGAATGGAATCTTCCTTCGTACAGCAATGACAGAAGCATTGTTTCCACAATATCATCCCGATGGTGAGCATACGCCACTTTATTGCATCCCAGTTCAGCAGCTTTGTCGTTAAAAGCTCCTTTTCGCAGTGTAGCACAGAGAGAGCATGGATTTTCTTCCTTACGGATATCAAATACGATGGATTTGATATCTGTTTTTACAATAGTATAATGGACATTCAATTCTTCACATAGCTTCTGAATCTCTTCTAAATGAAAACCATCAAAGCCCAGATCAATGGTGATTGCTTCTATATCAAATTTTTTCGGATAGAACCGGCGCAATCCCTGAAGGGCGTAGAGCAGCGTTAAACTGTCTTTCCCACCGGAAATTCCGATTGCAATCCGGTCTCCGTCCTCGATCATACCATAATCATCTACAGCACGCCGGGTATAGCTTAATAGTTGTTGTAATTTCATAATATACTGCAAAACCTCCTGTATCTATGCGAACTCATTTTACTATATTTACATCTGCAATGCAAGAAAATAAAAGACCTCTGGATAAGACAGAAAATAAAAGACCTCCGGATAAGACAGAAGCCGGGACAAAAGCAAGGCGAAAATAATACAAAAAAATAACCTGTTTGTGCTATTGCATAATCAGTTTATTTTTCTTATACTGAACGCAATACAGCAAAGATTTCATGTATTTTAAGGAGGATTTATCCATGTCAAAGACAAAAGGGCGTGTAACACTTCCCAGCGAAGCGGGATTTCTCAATGAGACAAAAGAGATGCTTGAGCGCTGGGGGGCGGATGCACTGAGAGATAGTGACGGTACCAAATTACCGGCGGAAATTAAAGCATTGGATGCAGAGATTTATACAACCTACTTTGTAGCCAGAGGGCATAATGAATTTGCTAAGGAACATATGGATGAATGCCAGCAGCTTTATCTGATGTCCAAACGATGCACCGCATTTGAAAAAGAGCTGACGATTGATTTTATGGATGGCTATTATGAAGAACAGGTCGTACCGGATTATCTTCATGACCCGGCAAAGTGGTGGGAGGTCATCGACCGTACAACGGATACTGTCGTACCTGTCACAGCCTGGGAGCTTGACCATGAAAACAACCGGGTAATTATCCCCTGCGCAGACCGTTTCCATGAATATACGGTTTCATTTCTGGTGTATGCAATATGGGATCCGACTCAGATGTATAACCATATTACAAATAACTGGGGGGACAAGCCGCATGATATCCCTTTTGATGTGCGCCAGACCGCATCCGGCAGATTTGCAAAGGAATATCTGATACAATGGCTGAAAGAGAATCCGGATACGGATGTGGTTCGCTTTACCACCTTCTTTTACCATTTTACCCTGGTATTTAACCAGCATGCAAAAGAAAAGTTTGTAGACTGGTTTGGCTATGGAGCTTCGGTTTCCGTAAAGGCTTTGGAAGCTTTTGAGGCAGAATACGGATATGCGCTGCGCCCCGAGGATATCATAGATAACGGATATTACAATACGACTTTCCGGGTTCCGTCCAGACATTATCTGGATTATATTGATTTTATCCAGCGGTTTGTAGCGGCAAAGGCAAAAGAACTGGTAGAACTGGTTCACGCTGCCGGTAAAAAAGCCATGATGTTTCTTGGAGATAACTGGATTGGAACGGAGCCTTATGGACAGTATTTTGAAAGCATCGGACTGGATGCCGTTGTCGGCAGTGTCGGAGGCGGCGCAACCCTGCGTCTGATTTCTGATATTCCTCATGTCAAATACACCGAAGGCCGTTTTCTCCCGTATTTCTTCCCCGATACCTTTTATGAAGGAAATGATCCCTGTGTGGAGGCAATGGAAAACTGGCTGACGGCACGGCGTGCGATCATGCGAAAACCGGTAGATCGAATCGGCTATGGCGGCTATCTGAGCCTGGCTTATAAATTCCCGAAATTCGTGGATTATATTGAACAGGTAACCGATGAATTCCGCGAGATCTATGACAATGTGCATGGGAAAAAGCCTTTCTGCGGTCTGAAGGTCGCAATTTTAAACAGCTGGGGAAAACTGCGCTCCTGGCAGACCTATATGGTTGCGCATGCGCTCTGGTACAAGCAGATTTATTCATATCTGGGAATATTAGAATCACTGAGCGGAGCCAGTGTGGATGTGTGCTTTATCAGCTTCGAGGATATCCTGAAAAACGGAATCGCTTCAGATATTGACGTTATCATAAATGCCGGTGATGCCGGAACTGCTTTTTCAGGCGGAGAAGAATGGCTGGATCTGCAGCTGGTAACCACGATCCGAAAATGGGTTTATGAAGGCGGCGGCTTTGTAGGCATTGGAGAACCTTCTGCCATCCATAAAGGAGGACGTTTCTTCCAGCTTGCAGACATACTGGGAGTAGACAAGGAGCTTGGCTTTACGCTCTCTACCGATAAATATTTTACGCAGGCAGAAAAAACACATTTCATTACGGAAGACCGCAGTGAAGCCTTTGATTTCGGAGAAAGCATGAAAAACGTCTATGCTCTGGAAGAAAACACGGAGATTGTTGAATATTCCAATGGTGAAGTTCACATCGCTGCTCACGCCTATGGAGCCGGCAGAGGCGTCTATATTGCCGGTCTGCCCTACAGCCAGGCGAATACCCGGCTGTTAATGAGAAGTCTTTATTACGCAGCAGGAAAAGAGCAGGAATTTAAACGCTGGTTTGCCGAAAATCCGCTCTGTGAAGTCCATGCTTATCCGGAAACCGGTAAATATGCGATTTTAAACAATTCTGCAAAAGCACAGACTTCAAACATCTACGACGGAGAAGGCCGTATAGAGGAAGTGTCTCTTGCCCCTGCAGAAATCATCTGGAAGGAAATCCGTGCATAAGCCCGCATAAGATTACTTTTGTTCAGACAGACCTTTGATGGAGGATGCGTATTCCGAAGGCGTCATGCCGGTAATCTGCTTAAACTGCCTGGAAAAATAATGAACGGTAGAATACCCGAGCGTTTCGGAAATCTGAGTAAAATTCATCTGGCCGCTGCGGATATACTGCTTTGCCGCATCGATCTTCAAAGAAGAAAAATAATTGATGATGCCGCACTGATTCTGTTCGTGGAACAGCTTCTGAAGCTGGGAGCGTCCGATCAGGTTATCGTGGCAGATCTGTTCAATGGTTAAACTGGAGTGAATATGCAGAATCATATAGCTGACAATGCGCTCATAAAGCTCTTTGTCAGCTTTCTTTTTGGTGAATTTTCCAACCGGATGTCTGAAATCAGTATCTTCCTGTACGTTTACAGCAGGCTCCTGGAGCTGATAGCGGCGTTTCACCAGGATTAAAAACAACTCCAGATACAGCCGGATCAGCTGTTCGCTTCCAAATGGGATTTCGGTCAGCTGGTTTCGCTCGATTGCTTCCAGATAAGGGTCATTCAGACGACTCGAAAAACAGGTTCTGGCTTCCTGCAGAATCTGTCCGAGCAAAGAACGTTCATTCTCATTGATATGCAGTACCTTATCCCGGAAAAAATCCATCGCGGGAGAATTGCTGGAAAAGGAAATAACCATTAAGTTCGGAGCTATACGACCATTTGCCTTCAGACCGTGAAATTCATTCGGTTTATGGAAGATCACTTCATCCTTTTTCAGCGTATACAAACGGCTGTCCCCCCATACCTCCACCTCGCCTTTATCGACACATAAAAATTCCCAGAAATCGTGTGATTCTCCTGAATAATGAAAATCGCTCATATATTCAAAATAATGGAGCGAAAAAAGCTGTTCCACTTTTAAATCTTCTTTTAATGTAAGTCCGCGGTATGCCATAATGCCTCCTGAATCTGATAAAAACTATATTGTGCAAATTAAAATGCTTTTTATATAAAAAAATAAAGTATTTTATGCAAAAGATGTAGTTCTATTTTATAAAAAAATAAAAGGAAAATCAAGGGCAAATTCATACAGACGAAAAAATGTATAATTTATATGCCAAAAAATATATAATAAATTGCAAAATACCAATTATCTATACAACATAAAGACTGATAATATTCTATTGGTTAAAAAAACATATAAAATAAGCTATAAATTGTGTAAAATAAATAAAAAACGGCTGATTGTGCAAAAACAACAGAAAAACATACAAAGACAAGAGACGTTTCTGTTAGTACAATGAAGACACAATATAACACGGAAAGCCGAAGAGGGCTTTCATGAAATGAGCGCCATCAGGCGCAGTTGGGAGGTACATATAGTATGAAAAAGAAATTGCTGAGCATTATTTTATGCGTAGCCATGTTTGCAGTGATGCTGTCAGGCTGTGGTTCATCCGACACGGACAAGAAACCGGAAGCGAACAACAACGGCGGCAGCGGTGATGGTGACGGACTTGTTTACTGGTCCATGTGGGAAGAAACAGAACCCCAGGCAATTGCCATCAAGGAATCCATTGACAAATTCACAAAAGATACCGGCATTAAGGTGAGTGTGGAATTCAAAGGACGTACCGGTATCCGTGAAGGTCTGCAGCCCGCATTGGATGCAGGAACCAACATTGATGTTTTCGATGAAGATATCGACCGTGTAAACAAAACCTGGACAAAGTATCTGCTGGATCTGGAAACCTATGTAAAGGATTCCGATTATGAAAAAACAGCAAATCCGATCTTAATGGCTGCATGCCGCGAAGCTGCAGGCGGAAGTTTAAAATCACTTCCTTATCAGCCGAACATTTTTGCTTTCTTCTGCAATGAAGACATCTTTAAAGAGGCAGGCGTAGATAAGCTTCCGACAACATGGGACGAGCTGCTTGCTGCATGTGAAAAGATCAAAGCGATTGGCAAGACTCCGATCACCTGTGATGATGCTTATATCACCTGTATGTTCGGTTATCATATGAGCCGTCTGCTCGGTGCAGCAAAGGCAGAAGAAGTTGTTAAAAACGGCGAATGGGACAACGAAGCCGTTATGGCAACCGCCAAAGCTTATGAAGAGCTGGCTTCCAAAGGCTATTTCTCACCGAATGTAGAAGGCAATGTATGGCCTGCAGGTCAGAATACTGAACTGGCGCTTGGCGAAGCTGCTATGTATCTGAACGGTTCCTGGCTGCCCAACGAAGTAAAGGGCACGGCTGGTGAAGACTTTAACTGGGGCTGCTTCAGCTATCCTGCAGTAGAAGGCGGTACAGACGGAACAGAAGCAGCAAACTTCGGCGGACAGGTATTTGCAATCAATGCCAAGTCCAAAAAAGCAGACGATGCATACAAATTGATCTCTTATCTGACAAAGGGCGAAGCAGACGCGCTGATCACTGAAAAATCAATCGGTATCCCCGCTGATACCAGCAATACCGAATGGCCCGAGATCATGGCTAATGCAGGTGTAAAAGAGGTTATGGACAGCTTAACTACCCGTTATTCATGGGCAGCAGGAGCAGAAGCGAATGCAAACATGACTCCTATTATCAAAGAGAACTTCCTGAAATTATGCGGCGGCTCCATGACTGCTCAGGAATTCGTAGATGCATTAAAGAATGCCGGTAAGTAGATCAAAAGCATAAGTAAATCAAAGAACAGGAAATGTGATTTACGTGGTGACAGTACCTGGAGGCTGTCACCACGTTTCCTATAGCAGAAATTCATTTTTTACTATATCATTTTTTACTATAGGAAACGTGGTGAACTATTAAAAACTGCTCCAGGAACCTGAAGATTGGAAAAGGAGGTTTTCACAGTGAAAAAGAATAAAACAATGATTATACTCTTCCTGGCCCCCGCAGTGCTCATGTTCTGTATCATCTTTCTTTACCCGATCATTCGTACCCTGTGTATGAGTTTTTTTAAGATCGATGGAGTTACAGATGCGGTAAGCCATTGGAAATTTGTAGGAATCGGCAATTACACGGATCTGATCAATACAAAGCTGTTTCAGATTTCCATGGGAAATCTGACCAAAATCTGGCTGTTTGGCGGTCTGATCGTAATGTGCCTGGCTTTGCTGTTTGCAGTTATTCTGACAAGCGGAATCCGTTTCAAAAAAACATTCCGCGCTATTATCTACATGCCAAACGTTGTCAGCGCCGTTGCACTGGCTACTATGTGGCTGCAGTATGTATACAGTCCCAGATTTGGTCTGCTGAAGTCTGTTTTTGAAACGCTTCATCTTGATGCGCTGGCTAAGATTCAGTGGCTGGATACCGATCATAAGTTTGGCGCCCTGCTGATTGCGTATTGCTTCGGTATGGTAGGTTATCATATGCTGATCTTCTGCAGCGGAATCGAACGAATCGGAGCCGATTACTATGAGGCAGCAACCCTGGACGGAGCCAATAAATGGAATCAGTTCCGTTTTATCACACTTCCTCTGTTAAAAGGTGTTATTAAAACAAACATTACCATGTGGAGTGTCAGCTCAGTAGGATTCTTCCTCTGGTCGCAGCTCTTTTCCACTGTTACATCCGATACGGCAACGATCACCCCGATGGTATATATGTACAGTATGATATTCGGTGCCGGCAACAGTATAACGGAACGAAATGCCGGTCTTGGCGCTGCGGTTGGTGTTGTTTTAAGTATCTGTGTTGTAGTCATCTTCTGGATCTGTAACAAGACTCTGAAAGATGATGATCTGGAATTTTAGGAAGGAGGGGCCGATTATGAGAAAAAACAATAAAAAAGAATGGAATGTCCGTGAAAAAGTCAACTGGAAAAAAGAATTGCGGCTTGCTCCCGGTTATATTATTCTGTTAATCTGGGTGCTCTTTACCTTTATGCTGCTGGGCTGGGTATTAGCTGCCAGCTTTGCAACAACAAAAGAAATCTTCTCCGGTCAGGCGATGTTCCTTCCGTCAGGACTGCATTTTGAAAACTATGCGAAGGCATGGACAACCTCACAGGTATCCGTATTTTTTACCAATTCACTGGTATATGCGCTGATTGCCTGCCTTCTGCTGATTCTGGTCTGCGCACCGGCTGCCTACGTGCTGTCACGTTTTGATTTTATTGCCAATAAGGTGATTCAGAGCAGTTTTGTCTCTGCAATGGGCGTACCGGTTATTATGATCATTCTTCCGCTGTTCGGTCTGGTTGCCAACTGGAATATCCTGAACAATGTTTTTGCCAATAAAGTGGCACTTGTTTTCCTGTACACCGGTATCAATATCCCGTATACCACGATTTTTCTGCTGACCTTTTTCAGTAATCTGTCGAAGACCTACGAAGAGGCAGCAGCAATTGACGGTTGTCCTCCTATGAGAACCTTCTGGAAGATTATGTTTCCGATGGCGCAGCCCGGTATTATTACCGTAACGATTTTTAACTTTATCAATGTATGGAATGAATACTTTATTTCATTGATCTTTGCAAATTCCGATAAAGTAAAATCTGTTGCAGTCGGTCTGTATGGCATGATCAATTCCATGCGTTATACAGGTGATTATGCAGGTATGTTTGCAGCCGTTATCATCGTATTCCTGCCTACCTTCCTTCTCTACGTATTCCTGTCTGAGAAGATTATTGCCGGTGTAACCGGAGGCGGCCTGAAGGGCTGATTACGAGAATTAAAGATCCATTGTAACAGTTTTTACCATTATTATAAAAGAGCATAGAGGGAGGAACAGATTATGACCTGCAATACGGAGTGTAAATCAGGAGAAGCAGCCCTTGTTATTATGGCAGCCGGCATGGGAAGCCGGTACGGCGGTCTGAAGCAGATCGACCCGGTAGATACAGAAGGAAATCTGATTATTGATTTTTCTATCTATGATGCTATTCAGGCGGGTTTTAAAAAGATTGTTTTTATTATCAAAAAAGAAATTGAAGCAGATTTCAAAGAACGGATTGGAAACAGGATCGAGAAGCTGGCAGATGTTTCTTATGTTTATCAGGAGGTGGATACGCTTCCTGAAGGATTTTCCGTACCGGAGGGCCGGAAAAAGCCCTGGGGAACCGGACATGCTATTTTAAGCTGCCTCGGAACGGTAGACGGTCCGTTTGCAGTGATCAATGCAGATGATTATTATGGAAAACATGCCTTTTCTGTAATTTATGATTTTCTGATGAATCATCAGGATGATGAAAAGTACCGTTATACTATGGTAGGCTATATCCTGGGCAATACATTAACAGAAAACGGGCATGTCGCACGAGGTGTCTGCCAGACAGATGAAAACGGGACTTTGCTTTCCATCTGTGAGCGGACTCATATTGAGAAAACTCCCGACGGAGCAGCCTTTACAGAAGATGACGGAAAAACCTGGACCAGACTTTCCGAGGACAGCGTTGTTTCGATGAATATGTGGGGATTTACTCCCAGTATTTTACAGGAAGTAAAGAATGGATTCCCGGACTTTTTAAAAGAAAATCTGGATAAAAATCCGTTAAAATGTGAGTATTTCCTTCCCAGTGTGGTAGGAAGTCTGATTGCAGGGAACAAGGCTCAGGTTACAGTACTGAAATCAGAAGATAAGTGGTACGGTGTCACCTACAAACAGGATAAAGAGGTTGTGGTAAATGCAATTCAGAAGATGAAAGAGCAGGGTCTGTACCCTCAGAAGCTTTGGAGGAATGAATAATGGAGAAGAAATCCTGCGGGAGAATAGATGAGGCGATCAGCCATTTTAGATTTGACGGAGAACTGATCCAAAAAAAACCTTATGGAAGCGGTCATATCAATGATACGTTTCTGCTGCAGTTTCGTATGAAAGACGGCAGTATTTCCAAGCAGATTCTGCAGAGGGTAAATCACGAGATTTTTAAAGATCCGGTTGCGCTGATGGAGAATATTGAGGGCGTCACCACCTTTCTGCGAAAGAAAATCATCGAAAATGGTGGTGATCCGGAGAGAGAAACCCTGAATCTGCGCCAGGCAGATAACGGAAAAACCTATTATACGGATGAGGACGGCAATTACTGGCGTGTGTTCGGTTTTATTGACGGAGCTACTTCCTATGACAAGGTAGAAAAACCGGAACATTTTTATCAAAGTGCAGTAGCATTTGGTCATTTTCAGCGTTTGCTGGCAGATTATCCTGCAAAAACGCTTCATGAAACGATCATCGGTTTTCATGATACGGCGGCAAGGCTGGAAACCTTTAAAAAAGCAGTGGAAGCCGATGTGTGCGGACGAGCTCAGGGGGTAGAAAAAGAGATCCGGTTTGTTCTGGAACGTGAAGACGTTGCGCATACATTCGGTGACCTGCAAAAAGCAGGAAAGCTGCCGCTTCGTGTAACGCATAATGATACGAAGCTAAATAATATTATGCTGGATGATGAAACCGGAAAAGCCATCTGCGTGATTGATCTTGATACCGTGATGCCGGGACTGGCAATGAATGATTTTGGCGATTCCATTCGTTTTGGTGCCAGCACCGCAGCGGAGGACGAGACGGATCTTTCAAAGGTTTCCTGTGATCTGGAATTATTTGAACTTTATGCCAGAGGATTTATTGAAGGCTGTGCCGGAAAACTGAGTCCGCTGGAGATTTCTCTCCTTCCCATGGGCGCCAAGGTTATGACCTATGAATGCGGAATGCGCTTTCTGACGGATTATCTCCAGGGAGATACCTATTTTAAGGTTCACAGAGAAGGACACAATCTGGATCGATGCCGTACACAGTTTAAGCTGCTTTCCGATATGGAACAGAAATGGGATACGATGCAGAATATTATCAAAAAATATATGTAGCAAAAAAGCGGGCAGGCGAAAAGCTGTGCCCGCTTTTTTACCTCATTTTTTAGGATTGCAAACCAAAAGAATTATCCTTATCTGTTTTTTTATTGCTAAATTCGTATCATGTGATATACTGAATTATGCAAAAGTTTGGGAAAGGATAAAATGATGTTGAAAGAATGTTTTGATAATGTACGAAACCAGGTACCTCTGGTGCACAATATTACAAATTATGTGACCGTGAATGACGTGGCCAATGTACTGCTGGCATGCGGGGGAAGTCCGATCATGTCAGACGATCCAGGTGAAGCAGAGGAGATCACTTCTATCTGCAGCGGTCTGAATATTAATATCGGTACGCTGAATCAGCGGACAATTCCTTCCATGCTGCTGGCAGGTAAAAAGTCCAATGAGCTGGGCCATGTTGTCGTTCTGGACCCGGTTGGAGCAGGAGCAAGCAGATTACGTACCGAAACTGCTGTAAAACTGATGAAAGAAATCCATTTTACCGTTATCCGGGGCAATATTTCAGAGATCAAGACCTTAATGCTTGGCTCAGGCCACACCAAAGGGGTTGATGCAGACGTTGCAGATGCAGTAACAGAGGAGACTCTGGATTCTGTTATTGCCTCTTTGAAAAAATTTGCACAGGAAACCGAAAGTATTATCGCGGTAACCGGTGCAATCGATCTGGTTTGTGATGACAGTATCTGTTATGTGATTCGAAACGGACGTCCCGAGATGGGAAAGATAACCGGTACCGGCTGTCAGTTATCCGCTGTAACGGCTGCTTTTACCGCCGCAAATCAAAAAAAACCGCTGGAGGCTGCGGCAGCAGCTGTCTGCACGATGGGACTTGCCGGAGAAATCGGCTGGAAAAACATGCTTCCGGGAGACGGAAATGCCTCTTACCGCACCCGGATCATCGATGCCATCTATCATATGACCGGAGATACCCTGGAAGCAGGCGCCCGATATGAGATTCGTTAGTACATTTGTTTTAAAAATATTTAAAGATTCATTAGTACGTTTGTTTTAAAAATATTTAAAAATTGATTAGAAAGTGAGATTTGAGATGAATTGTAAAAAAGAAGATTTACTGCTTTATGCAGTAACAGACCGTTCATGGCTGAACGGAGAAACCTTATATGCTCAGGTAGAAAAAGCGCTGAAGGGCGGTGCAACCTTTATTCAGCTTCGTGAAAAAAATCTGGACGTGAAGAGCTTTCAGGAGGAGGCAGCTGCCATAAAAGAGCTTTGCTGTTCCTATAAGGTTCCTTTTGTTATCAATGATAGTGTAGAGATTGCACTGGCAGTTGATGCAGATGGCGTTCATGTAGGCCAGAGCGATATGGAAGCAGGCGATGTCCGCACAAAGCTTGGACCGGATAAGATCATCGGTGTTTCCGCTCAGACCGTCGAACAGGCTCTCCTTGCGGAAAAGCATGGAGCAGATTATCTGGGCGTTGGCGCGGTCTTTTCAACAGATTCCAAAGCGGATGCCTCCAATATCAGTCATGACACGCTCGAAGCAATCTGCCGGGCGGTAAAAATTCCTGTTATTGCCATCGGCGGCATCAGCAAGGACAATATCATGCAGCTGAAAGGGCGGGGAATCTGCGGGATTGCGGTAATCAGCGCCATTTTTGCGCAAAAAGATCTTGTTCAGGCTGCGAAGGATTTAAAAGGACTTGCTGCTCAGATGGTAAAAGAATGAGATCTGCCTGCATTTTAGCAGGCAAAAAGCCGACTACACTTGAATTTTTACGAAAAATAGTGTATGCTTTTAGGGCTAATATCAGAGTCAATTTCAAAATAATGGAGAATATAACATATGAAATACAAGAAACGGTTATCGTTAATCTGGCTTCTGAAAAACATACAGGAGAAAAATGACGTTACCAGATTAGCTTTGGAAACACAGGAAACAGCAAAAGAAGAAATTCAATTGATCTTATGTCCTATGGATTCTGAAGTGTTAAAGGAAACCTGGATTGCTGAACTTCAGAAAAAATATGAAACGGTTATTATGGATGCTTCCGATAGCAGAGCGGTATTGCTGAACCAGGCTGCAAAGGCAGTTTGCGGAACCTTTGTGACGGAGATTGAAACCGGCGATACCTTTGAAAAGGATTATCTTTCTGTCATGCTGTCAGCGATGGAAAAAGCCTGTCAGACAGAAGGATATCATCTGGGAATTTCCCGAAAGAAATGTCAGAATGACGAGCATGATGATATTTTTTCAAGACGTCCTGAAAAGGGGGATATCCTGTATATCGATTTTTGCTCAAAGTATGCATGTCTGCCTTATTTTGCTGCGGGCACCTGGATTCATGCAGATTATTTCACAACTCACAGCTTCCGTGAAGATCTGAAATATGAATATGAAAAAGATTACTTCTTACGGGCTGTTCTGGCACAAGAAAAGATGGTCTATGTCAAGTCTCAGCTGTACAGCTATGAGGAAGCACGCGAAAGCGATATTGTATATTTCTATGGCTGCTACGAGAAGGAATGGTATTATGAGGCACTGGATCGATTCTGGGTTCCTTTTCTTGAAGAAATCGCTGCTTCCTTTGGTGAGATTCCCAGGATTATTCAATATCAGGCAGCATTTGCGCTTGATATCCGTGTGGAGGCCAACTTAAACAACCGGAACAAGCATTGTATTCCCGAAGAGGAATCCGAGGCTTATCTGTGGTCCTGGCAGCGGATTCTGAAGCATATCGATGACCAGGTTATCATGAACGTAAACAAACAGCACTATTATACTAAGAACGTATACATTCAGCGTCTGTTCCTGAAATTAAAGTATGGGGATGCACAGTATGATCTGGAGCGTTACTACCTTAACAATTCTGTCTACTACGGCAGCGCCCAGGTTCTGGCAGCATCTCAGCGATCTCAGACTGTGAATATCCAGTTCATGGAATATAAGGAAGGAAAGCTCTTTATCGATGCTACGCTTTCCGGTCTGTATGATCTGAAAAACGGCCGTTTTTACATCAAAAAGGACGAGCAGGAATTTGAGGTGGAATACAATGAACGGTATTCCCACACCAAATTATTTGGATTTTCCATCTACAAGCGTTATGCGTTTGAGGCAAAGATTACAATAGAAGATCTGGAATTCCAGCAGCTGGAGTTCCGCTATGCAATCGGACATGACGATAATAAGGTACTGATCACCTTTGATTCTCACACAAGCCGTCTTTCCAAGCAGTTTAAAAAGAGCTACTGGACATTCGGAAAGCATTTTATGGCGGCCTACAAGGGCGGCGATATTGTGATCTACAAGATCCGTAAACGCTCCGTTGTAAAGAGAGAGGTTTTATTATGGCTGGAAATGCTGCTTTCCGGCAAGAAGAGAGCATGGCTCTTCATGGCAATGCGTATGGCCTATTTCTTTATGAAGCCATTCTGGAAGAGACGCCCTGCATGGATGTATATTGATAAGATCTATAAAGCGGGTGATTCTTCGGAATATCTGTATCGTTATGCCTGTGCACAGAATGACGGTATTGATCATTATTATCTGGTCGATAAAAAATGTCCCGACTGCAAGCGTCTGAAGCGCGATGGATTTAAGCCTCTGATCCGAGGAAGCATCAAACATCGACTGATGTTTTTATACGCAGATATGATGGTAATCTCCAATTCTACCGTGTTTGCTTTTAATAACTACTCGCTGTTAAGCTCTTCCCATATGCGGGATCTGTTTAACTTCCATGTAGCCTGCGTACAGCATGGTATGTCTGTACAGAAGATAGCGATTGCCCAGAACAGACTGCGTGATAATATCCGTCTGTATTTCTGTGCATCAAAATATGAAATCGAAAACCTGAGCAAGCCTGTCTATGATTATGCCGGAAGAGATGTTCTGAAGCTGACTGGTGTTCCCCGTTATGACGGGCTGATCAATGAAGATAAGCGTCAGCTGCTGATCACTCCTACCTGGAGAATGCAGGCGGCTGTACCGGTAAGTAAGAACGAGGGTGTAGAAAGAAGCTATAATCCTCTGTTTAAGGAAACTTCCTATTTCAAGGTATATAATTCACTGATCAACGATGAACGTCTGTTAAATGCTGCAAAACAGTATAATTACCGGATTGCATACGTTCTTCATCCGATCGTAAGTCCTCAGGCGGGTGATTTTGATACCAATGATTATGTTGATATCATTCCTTCCACCGGCGATATGAGTTACGAAAAGGTATTTCGTGAATCCAGCCTGATGGTCAGCGATTATTCCGGCGTTCAGTTTGATTTCGCTTATATGAGAAAGCCTCTGGTTTATCTTCATCATGATGAAATTCCTCAGCATTATGAAGAAGGAACCTTCCATTATGACACCATGGCCTTTGGTGAGATCTGTCATAATAATGATGAGCTGATCGATACGCTGATCGAATATATGAAGAATGACTGTAAGATGAAGCCGGAGTATAAACGCCGCGCAGACGATTTCTTCTATTTTAGCGATCATAATAACTGTAAGCGTATTTATGATATTATGATTGATTATCAGAAAAAACATTTTGATTAAAAAGCGGGGATGAATCATGGCAAAAGAGTACAAACGTGAGTCAGGAATTGAACTGTTACGGATCATACTGATGCTTCAGATTGTATTTCTTCACATTTCTGAATATGGCGGATACACAGAACAGGCTATGAAAATTGGCGGGCATACAAAGCTCGCCTACCTGGCTATCTGGCTGCTTTGCCGCTGCCCGGTACCGTTGTTGATCGTTCTGACCGGTTATTTTATGGCAGGGCATGAAATCAGTCTGAAAAAGATGCTGGGAAAATGGATTCCCGTGCATCATACGATGTGGTTTTACTCGATCAGCATTATGCTGTTTTGTCTGGCAGCAGGCGCACTCGGACTTCCTTTTGCGGGTCTGAAAGAGGTTGATACAGAGGAGATGATCATTGCTTTCCTTCCTTTCCTGCATCGCACCTGGTTCTTTATGACCAATTATCTTCTGGTGCTGTTTCTGACCCCTTTTGTGAACAAAGCTTTATGTCGGCTGAATCGGCAGGAGTACCTGATTTTAACAGGAGGTCTGTTTTTTCTGCTTACAATCTGGACATCACTGGCAGGTATGGAGGGAATCAACGATATTATTTCCCTGAAAAAAGTAGTTGTAAATGAATCCGGAAAATCCTTATATATGTTTTTGTTTCTGTATATTCTGGGCGGATGTGTCCGAAGGTGTATACCGGAAAGGGAGGGGATTCAGTGGAAATGGCTGTTATCCTTCTTTCTTCTGTGGGCGGTTAATCTGACTCTGACCTGGTATGCAGGCTGGTACGGTCAGCTGTTTCGCAAAAGCGACAATCCTATCGTAATTCTTCAGTGCGTAACCTTGCTTTTGTTTTTCAGAAGCCTTCACTTTTCATCAGGGTTTGTCAATGCAGTTTCAAAAAACAATATAGGAGTTTATCTGATTCATGAACATCATATGATGCGCTCCCTGGTCTGGTCTTCTTTCCCCTTTTTGAAGACCAGAGAATTCTACGGACAGGGAATCAGGGGACTGCTTTCAATTGCAGTCATTCTCTGTATCTGCATTTGCGTCTATCTGGTCTGTAATCTTTTAGAAGAATGCAGACTGCGTTTGTTTCATGCTGCCGCAGCAGCACGGAATCGTAAATTACAGATTCATAAAAAATCCTGAATAAAAAAGTTCCGATGCAAATCGTTACAGAAAGCTACAGAAAGACTGTATATCAGCTGATATATGGTCTTTTTTTGGTATAATAAAAACTCACATTTCCCATTATACCAAAAGTTCTGCAAGGCAATCTTCTTTTTATTGAAAATTGAGGCTTGACAATCATGTGCTTACTGTATATACTGTACATATACAGTATATATGAATGATACAGACAGGAGGTAAATCGGTTTGAATATCTTCATAGACAATAAAAGCGGTGCGCCAATCTATGATCAGATTTATACGCAGATCAAAACTCATATCATCAATGGAACACTGCGGGAGGATGAAGCGCTTCCCTCCATCCGCAATCTGGCAAAAGATCTGCGGATCAGCGTGGTAACAACCAAGCGTGCCTATGATGAACTTGAAAAAGAGGGATTTATATACACGATTGCCGCAAAAGGCTGCTTTGTGGCGCCGAAAAATGTGGAGCTGCTGCGGGAAGAGAATCTGAAAAAGATTGAAGAGCACATGGAAAAGATCATAGAGCTTGCGCAGTCCTGTAATCTAAGTAAACAGGAACTGCTTGACATGTTTGAATTGATTAAGGGGGAGTAATCTATGTATGCGAATGCAATTGAAGTGAAAGATCTTTGTAAAACCTATCCCGAATTTTCACTGGAACATTTGAATCTGACATTGCCCAACGGCTGCATTATGGGGCTGGTAGGGGAAAACGGAGCCGGTAAAAGTACAACCATCAAGCTCATTCTGGATATGATCTCCAGAGACAGCGGAAGCATCACCCTGCTTGGAAAGGACAATCAGAAGGATATTCGTCTGACAAAAGAGGATATCGGCGTGGTTCTGGATGAAGTGGGAATTTCCGAATGTCTGACTGCCAGACAGGTCGGAAAGATTATGAAACATATTTTTAAAAACTGGGATATGCCGGTCTACGAAGCATATCTGAAAAAACTGGACATTCCGGAGCAGAAAACATTTAAGGAGTTTTCACGCGGGATGAAGATGAAGCTGGGAATCGCTGTTGCCATGTCACATCATGCAAAGCTCCTGATTCTAGATGAAGCTACCAGCGGGCTCGACCCGGTTATTCGGGATGAGGTCATTGACATGTTCAGTGAATTTACCCGGGATGAAAGCCATTCGGTGCTGATTTCCTCCCATATCGTCAGTGATCTGGAGAAAATCTGTGACTATATTGCTTTTCTGCATAAGGGAAAGCTGCTGCTCTGCGAGGAAAAGGACGTGCTGATGGAGGAATATGGCATTATTCACTGTACGGCAGAAGCCCTGAAGGAATTGGAGCCTTCCGCTATCAAAGGGAAAAAGGTTTCAGCTTACGGTGTGGAAGCAATTGTACGCAGAGATGCAGTTCCTGGGGGAATGAACATCAGCCCGATCAATCTGGAAGAATTATTTATTTTCATGGTAAAGGAGGTACGCTGATATGAAGGGGTTGCTTTTAAAAGAGTACTATATGACTTTAAAATACTGCAGGCTGTTTTTACTGATAGTGGCTGTGTTTTTCGTTGTTTCATTCTGGGCAGATGATACTGTCTTTTTAATGGCCTATCCGCTTGTTATGATTGGAATGATACCGGTTACGCTTCTGGCCTATGACGAAAAAGAACGATGGACTTTGTACAGTCTGACGCTTCCCTGTACCAGATCACAGATGGTTTCTTCTAAATATCTGTATGGCATGCTTGTGGAGCTTATTGCATGGCTGCTTGCCACAGCAGTACAGACTGTAAAGCTGTTTCAGGATCCGTTTTTTACGATCCATGAATACCTGTTTCTGCTTGCCGCAATGTTTCTTCTGGGATTTATCGGTCCCAGTCTGATCCTGCCGATCATTATCCGGTTTGGAACGGAAAAAGGCCGTATTATTTATATTTTTGTTTTTGTTGTTCTTGGTGTAACCGTGTTAAATTCCGAAGGCTTCGGCCCCGGAACAAAGCTTTCAGCTGCGATTGCTTTTCTATTAAATCATCAGTGGCTGTACGCGCTGCTGATCATCGCCGCTCTGATCATTTATGGTATTTCCTGGGGAATATCGATTTTACTGTATCAGTCAAAGGAAGTGTAAAAG
>JAUNPP010000195.1 GCA_030536685.1 Lachnospiraceae bacterium | reverse complement strand
TTGCTGGTTTTTGCAGCTTTTACTGTCATAAAATTCTGAACAGCTGTGAGAGGATAGACGCATAAGCTTGACAATTCTTATTCATTTCCAGCATCCATTAAAACTGTAGTATCGCAAAACTGCGGTGGCGGAATTACAGTATGATTCTGTGAAAGGGACCATAGAGAACGCCGGTACTTAACGATCGGGCTGTCTGAAAGACAGTTCGAGAGTTTAGTTCCGCTGCGTTCGATCCGAGCGAGAGCGTGTCCCCGAACAGGATTGTACTGTAATGGAGCCTTCACAGCCTTTTATAACAATAAAATAACCTGTTATGAAAATCTTGCGTTTACCGTGAAGGAGTCCTTTGCACAGCTTGACTAACTTAATGACATTGGCTGTGAACAGTAACACCAATAACAGTGTAAGGTGGGGCAGTTCCAGGGATTCCTTGACAGGGATTTGATGTTTGTATTATCATATCAGTGGTAGAATTAATCAGGATTTGATGTTGCTATTTTGCAGCAAAAAGGTGTTGCGAAAGACAACTGATTTTATGAAAAGGGAGATTTTATGATTCAGAAAAAGATTTCAGATACCCGCGTGGAGACGATTCATCTGGTGCGTCCGGGGCATTTAAATGACGCGGGCAGATTATTTGGCGGTATTTTGATGCAGTGGATGGATGAGGCGGCTGCTCTTGCTGCTATGCAGTTTTATGAGGGGAATGTGGTGACTGGTACTGTGGACAGCCTGATTTTTATCAAGGGGGCGTCTAAGGGGGATATGGTTTTGCTGGAAGCGCAGATTACGTATACCGGTAGCAAATCTATTGAAATCCGTGTTAATGTACATGTGCGGCATTTGAATGGAGAAAAAGAACTGATCAATCAGGCTTATTTTGTTATGGTGGCTTTGCCGAAGGAGGCTGGCTGCCCTGTTGTACTTCCTTCTCTGATTCTGCAGACGGAGGAAGAAAAGAATGAGTGGGAAAATGGAAGTCTGCGCGCTTTGCTCAGAAAGGAAAGACGTGCTGATAACTTTTAACATATTCGGAAAGCCACTCTTCAAAACTCTTTTTTGAAATTCTGTATTTTCCTCCATCCAACTGGATCCAGCGGAATTCTGTTTTCCTGATGCCGACTACTATATTCATCTGTATGAAATATATTAAAAAAACGCACCTGCCATGCAAATTAAGGCTGAGACCAAACTTTCTCCGATTGCCATGCCTGAGAAAATTTCCATTCTTTTATTCTCTTTTTTTCTCATACAATAGGAAAGTAATGCACCGCCTCCTAAAGCCAAAAATGCACCGAATGGAAGCATAAGTCCTGCTATGATTGTCATAGGTGATATTTTTAAACGCAATAGCAAAAGACAAATCAAACACGCAATAAAAAAGACTGTAAAATTCAAATACTCAGGAAATTGAAGTTCTGACAAAGCAGATATCAGCCCATCCATTGTCATCGCAAGAACCCTGGTGTTCGGAACAGGCAGTTCTGTTCCTCCGATTGTATTGCCTTTTGCCAGGATTATAACAATTCCAAATGTTAAGATTCCGCCCACCATGCAGCTTATCATGCTAAATACTGTCAGCATTTCTTTTTTAATAGAAAAATTGAGTGTAACACGCCAATTAATTGTATAATAAATGCCTGACATTTCAAAAGCTGTTAAACCTGTGAGCACCAGCAAAATCACATCTACATTGCGAAGCTGTAAAAGTGCAATCAGCAAAATAGGAACAATATCATCCAGGGCAGAAAACCAAAATCCTGTTTCAGCCACTCCCATTGCTGTAGACATGCTGGAAATAACGGTTACAAAGATTAAACAAACAAATATCCATATCGGAAGCTTCTCATTTGGATACCACATGCTAAAAAACAAGGAATAGATACAGCACAATCCCACCAAAACAAATATTCCAAACAGTTTTGATTTCTTATTTGTCTGCTGTTTCCTGCAAGGAACTGTTATCTTCCACTTTTTTACAGCTTTCATTATTGCAACGATTCCATTTGTAAGAGAAAATGCTAAAATAACGGAATATAAACAGGGATTAAGTAAGTGTTTGGAAAAATCTTCTGCAGGATGCAAAAAGAAAATCAATAAAGAATAACAAAAACCAATTAGCATTTTTATCCATGTCTGATATCCTATGAAATACCCTGTTGCAATATATAGCAAACTATTCTGAAACAAAAAAATAGAGCTGTTTCTTAGCCTTATCATTTGGGAAGGCAGTAATTTCCATATTTTAACAGCCACCGCATATCCAGATGATAAGATCACCGAAAGCATCATTTTTTGCTTTTTTTCATGACTGCTCTCTGCAGCAGAAATCATTGAAATTCTTGGTATCAATTGCGGAAACGTATACTGTTCTTCTGAAAAATGATCTGTTATTGTCGAAAAAAAGAGGATTCCTAGTATTGCTGAGATAACTGTAATGAAAACAAATTGAAAACTCTGCTTTACACTTACCTGGCTTCCCTGTAAAAATAACACTGCAAAATACAGCGCAATGGTAGATGCACAGGAAAGAAATGCTCTCGCAAAGCAATCTGCCAAAGCAGTTGTTTTTTTTGACAACGCATGAAAAACTTTTAACAAACAAATTGATAATAAGGCAGTGTCTATCACTGCGCCAACCCCAGTCTTGAAAGTACTGATAATGGTAGATACCAGCACAAGACACAGGATTAAAAAACCAGTGAACAGACTCTTTACCACTTCACTTTTACTCAATAGCAGCACCTCTGTTTCTCTCTAATCAGCCTGATTCATTCTGTCATATCCTTGCATTCATATGATGCACCATAGGGATTATCGATATGATCTGGGTTTGAAAAAGATGAACTCATTGTATCTCGCTATTCCAGAAAAAAAAATAACTTTATCGGTAATATAAATTTAACCGATTACGTCATTGTCAAATTATCAAATTCATTTTACAATAGCTTTCAAACAATGATGGGGTTGAAATTGTTAAGGAAGAAAATAATTTACCAGTTCCTTTCTGCAATCTTCCACCAGGTGATTAAATTATCTTATTCTTTTCAAAATAATTTTTAATATACTCTAAATTTTCTTTACGTTCTGGGTACAGTTCGCAAAGCTCATACGCTTCCCATACGTAGAGAAGCCCGATTTTTCTTAATCTAAGGGATTCTTCTCCGGAAAGTTCCTTAGATTTTTCTATATAATTCCACCCAATATTGTAGATAAAATTATAAAGGCAATTCCCTTTTTCCCACTTCGAAAGCCAGGAAATCCCTTTTCTGCACATCTCGATACTCTCATCATACTGCCGATGCAGTCCAAGAATATTGGAATAATTTAACATAAGAAGATAATAAGGCTTATAACCATCCATACAAGAGACCTTCTCTGTCTGTTGGATGACAGTTGGAAAATATTCTACAAGCTGTTTCAAACTTTCCAGCCTCTCCATATGCGATTGCAATGTTATTTAAAATCAGCAGTTCATTCTCTGTGTAAAAATATTTATTGACAAATTTTTGGCTGTCATAATCTTTGAAACTCTCTTTTAACAGCTTCTCCAATGATAAAATGTAATGATCCAATGACAACTTTCCACATCTTTGTTCCGCTACAAGACGTATCCGATAAAGAAATTGTCTGTTTTCAACGTACATTAATGGCAACTGGTTTTTGCTGATAATTTCTTTTACCTCATTTTCTGCACCTTGATAATCCCCTTTTTCAAATAACCATAATAACCGGTTTCTGACTTTTGCGATATTGGTATCCTCTGTCTGCAGATTGAAAAGAATTGTTTCTTCTGACATACCAAGTTTATTCATTATTTTTTGAAAATTCTCTTCTGATGGATTTAGAGCTCCGCTTTCATATCTTGCTAATGTATAGGTATCGCATATCCCTTCCGCCAGTTCTCCCTGTGTCATATTCCTTTGTTTCCGATAATAACGTATTACAGACCGTTAACTAAAATGTATAGAAACCTATACACTTTCACCCTAACGGTTAGGT
>JAUNPP010000194.1 GCA_030536685.1 Lachnospiraceae bacterium | reverse complement strand
CAATATTACTGATATTACAATATTACTGATGTTGCGATATTCCCGAAAAGCGTCTTACCAGGTTTTCAAACTCATCATAGGTCTGGGTTAAGTTAACCTGTGCACGAAATGCTGCAGAATCCGGGAATCCCGTTGTATACCAGGCCGCATGCTTACGCATTTCTCTCATTCCGATAAATTCACCTTTTAACTCACACTGCAGCTGTGCATGACGCAGAAGCATAGCGCAGACTTCACAAAGCGTTCTTTTCGGCAGATTTTCTTCCCCCGCCATCAGTCTTCGTATTTCTTCAAAAATCCAGGGGTTTCCTTTCGCCCCGCGCCCGATCATCACTGCGTCGCAGCCGGTTTCCTTCATCATTCTTACTGCGTCCTGTGCAGTAAAAATATCTCCGTTGCCAAATACAGGGATTGTGACGGCTTCCTTTACCTGGCGAATGACGTCCCAGTCCGCTTTTCCAGAGTAATACTGCTCTCTTGTCCTTCCGTGCACTGCAACTGCAGCTACGCCGGCATCTTCCATATATTTTGCAAATTCCGGTGCAAGGATCTCATCGCCGTAAAAACCTTTGCGGAACTTTACCGTTACAGGCTTATGCACCTTCCTTACCATCGCCCGGATTATCTCAGCTGCAAGTTTTGGATTTTTCATCAGCGCAGAGCCTTCCCCGTTATTGACAACCTTGGGGACAGGACATCCCATATTGACATCCAGAAATACAAATGGTCCATCCTCTACCTGCGCAGCCATTTCGGCCATCAGCTCCGGATCAGAACCAAACAACTGAAGTGCCACGGCGCCTTCCGCCGGAGATACCTCCATAAGCGGCCCCGTATTACGGTTTTTATAATAAATTGCTTTTGCACTGACCATCTCAGTATACATCAGACCACAGCCCTGCTCTTTACAGAGAAGCCGGTAAGCCTGATCTGTGACACCTGCCATGGGCGCCAGCGCTACAGGATGTTCAAGCTCAAAGCCTCCAATTCTCACTGTCATGTCAATCTGCTCCCTTTAAGCCTCTGTGCCGTTTAAAAACAACAGACGGTAATACATTTCAAGACTTTCCAGAAGTTCAGCGTTTTTTTCCTGCATCTGTTTGATTTTCAGCACACTGCCGATTTCATCAAACAGGTAATCCGAAGGATCGCTGCTCACTTTCAGCTGAAGTAAACCCTCAGGGTCAAACTCCATCGTAAAAATCCCGCCTACATCCTCTACGTATAAAACGCAGAGGACTCTCAGCTCATCCTTTACCAGCTGCGGCAGATTGGAAAATCTTTCATCCAGATAAAATTTCTGTGTGTAAGAATTGGCACCACACAAAACAACATTTTCTTCCATATTATTATTTCTCCCTGATCATGATTCCTTATACATAGCCGTAAAGGCCTCTCACTGACACTTCGCCGGAAGATATAGCCTGCCTTGTGCCATCTTCACGCCGTACCAGCAAAGCACCGGTTTCATCGATTCCTTCTGAAACACAGGTAAAGGAACCTGCTCCGTCAGATATCACAACCTTCTGATTTCTGTTAACTAATCTGGCATTATAGGCATTTTTAATTCCTCCCAGATTCTGACGAACCAGAAAATCCTCATAATATTTTTCAAAGAAACGGCATACAGCCGCTGCCAGCTTTGCTCTGCTTAGCTTTTTTCCTGTTAACATGGATAGTGAAATCGCTTTTTGTTCCAGTTCTTCCGGAAAACAGTCATTATTTACGTTAACTCCCATTCCACAGATAATAAAACGGATTCTGTTCTCCTCCATGCTCATTTCCGTAAGGATTCCACAAACCTTCCGTCCCTCTGCCACCAGATCATTCGGCCACTTGATCTGTACCTGCACACCGGAAACTTCCTCAATCGCATCCATAACTGCCATTGCTGCAACCAGTGTAACCATGGATGCCTGCACAGGCAAAAAAGAAGGGCGCAGAATCATGGACATCCACAAACCGCAGCCGGCGGGCGACGCCCAGTTTCGTCCCAGACGCCCCCTGCCGCTTTCCTGAAGATCCGCCACTACTACAGTACCCTCGGGCAGACCTGAAGCAGCCAGCCTTTTTGCTTCCAGATTCGTAGAATCGATTTTGTCATAATAACACAAGGAACTGCCCAGCCATCTTGACTGAATCTGACGCTCCAATTCCTGAAGTGAAAGATGGTCTCTATGTTCCTGCCGGCGATTGCCTTGATAATCACCTTTATCCAATAGGTTTTCCTTCATAAATACTCCACACTCTCTGATTTACTGCATTACTGCTTTACTACTTTACTGCAAAATAAAAGCACACCGACTGCAGCAGATCATCCCCAGATACTGACACCGGAAATCACCGCCAGTATAAAAAACAGAATTCCCAGTACCAGTACGGCAATTCCTGAAGCAGAATGATTTCTATTCAAACGGAATCGGTTCATTCTGGCATATGCACTGGTAAAATTCAAAACTGCTGCCAGAAAAAATATAACCGGATAACATTCTGTATTCTGCATGGGTCTGAAAAAAACAACCACAGCCAGCGCAATAATAGCAATACAGATTCCAATATGAATAAAGTCCACAACCATATTGATCATGCGCATACTGTTTCTTTTTTTATTCATAAACACCCTTCTTTCGTGTTATTCCCTACTGCTCCTCATCCATTAAAGTTGCATACATGATTGCTTTAATGCTGTGCATACGGTTTTCAGCCTCATCAAATACAACAGACCGGTCAGATTCAAAGACCTCATCCGTTACTTCCATCTCGGTAATGCCGAATTTCTCACCCATCTGCGCACCGATTTTTGTTTTCAGGTCATGGAATGCAGGCAGACAATGCATAAAAATGACATCTTTGGCAGCATTATCCATACATGCCTTATTAACCTGATAAGGACCTAACTCACGGATACGTGTTTCCCATACCTCATCGGGTTCTCCCATGGATACCCATACATCTGTATAAATAACCTGTGCATCCTTTGTCGCCTTCATCACATCTTCTTCCAGCGTGATGCTTGCTCCTGTTTCAGCTGCAATTGCCCTGCAGGTCTCCACCAGCTCCGCATTCGGAAAATAAGCTTTCGGAGCACAAGCTGTAAAATGCATACCAAGCTTTGCGCAGGTAACCATAAGAGAATTGGCCATATTATAACGCGCATCCCCCATATATACAAATCTGACGCCCTTCAGATGTCCCAGATGTTCACGAATCGTCAGGGTATCTGCAATCATCTGTGTAGGATGAAACTCATTGGTAAGCCCATTCCATACCGGCACACCAGCATATTCAGCCAGTTCCTCCACAATCTCCTGTCCATATCCACGGTATTCAATACCGTCAAACATTCGCCCCAGCACGCGAGCGGTGTCTGCAATACTCTCTTTTTTGCCAATCTGTGAACCACTGGGATCAAGATAAGTACATCCCATCCCCAGATCGGATGCTGCCACTTCAAAAGAACATCTCGTTCTTGTACTCGTTTTTTCAAAAATCAGAGCAATATTCTTGCCGTTTAAACATTTATTTACAATACCGGCTTTTTTCTGTGCCTTTAATTTTGCAGCAAGATCAATTAAATATTCAATTTCTTCTGTTGTATAATCCAGAAGTTTTAAAAAACTACGTCCTTTTAAATTCATATGATACCTCCATCTTATATCCATTTATATCCATAAATCCTTCACTGCTTTGCATAATATACAACTGCAGCCTCAGCTTATAATATATCAGTTATCCTCCATAACTTCAACCTTTGATTGCTACTGTTTCACGGTAAACGTATGATTTGATTCACGGTAAACGTATGATTCGTTATGTTTCTAAAATTCACTCAGGGATTCTAGAAAATAAATATTTGATTTTGTACCAGCCAGCAGTCAGAAGCAAATTCGACTACTCTTTTCTTGACTTTTATTTTATTATGTGCTATGATATGGACACAAGATGGTTTGACTATAAAGAAAGGAGAATTGGCCTATGCTAGACGCAAACGACATGAAACTGCTAAAAAATGTCATCGACAATTCTGTCTGCAAAGCTGTTGACGA